>NZ_DDYV01000185.1:0-19441 GCF_002348205.1 Desulfobacter sp. UBA2225
GAGGGTTTTATATATAAAACCCTCTATGCAAACACATTGGAAATTCTCAGATATTCTGTCCGATCCGGTGATTCGCAGCCGATGGCAGCGGGTAAAAAAGTACTTTTTCCTAAGGGAATCCACCTATGACATGACCAACCGCTGCAATATCCGGTGTGAAGGCTGTTATTTTTATGAAGGCGACAAACAGTTTGTCACCGGGAATAACGATCCTGACGCATGGCAGGAACTGATGGTTAAAGAAAAGGAACGGGGCATCACCTTTGTTGTGCTGGCAGGGGCTGAGCCAGCCCTGGTTCCCGAACTTTTGCAGACCTGTTACCGGGAAATTCCTTTGGGCGCCATCGCATCCAATGGGTTAAAATTCATACCGGAGGGTGTGGGCTACAGGATTCACATCTCGGTGTGGGGCAATGACCGGACAAGCCAGGCCGTTCGCAGGGCCGATCACATGCTTGAAAAACAGATCAAAAACTACAAAGACGATCCCAGGGCCGTATTTGTCTACACCTTTACCAGCAGCAACATTGATGAGATACGGGATGTGGCCCCCATCCTTGCGGAAAACGGCTGCCGCTTCACCTTTAATATGTTTTCCGCGCCGGTGGGATATGATGGAGACCTGCGGCACAACCGGCAGACACTGGCAAAAACCAGGGAGATCATGCTTGAGATGCTTGAAACCTATCCTGAGCATCTGCTCTTCTCCCACTATAACATCCTTGCCCATACCCATGAGATGGCCCTGCACGATCTTTTTCAATGTTCTTATCCGAGAATGAATCCCCATGAAGATGTGGGCCTGGGTAAAACATTCAGACAATACAGGGCAGATCTGACCTGGGACAGAAGCGCGGCATGCTGTGTGCCGGATACCGATTGTGCGGACTGCCGCCACTACGCGGCCGGCAGTGCCGTTGTCACGGCAAGACTTTTCAGACACGCGATTGATCCTGAAACCTTCAAGGCCTGGCTGGATTATGTGGATACCTATCTGGCCGTATGGGTGATGGGGTATGAAAAAGGGGAAAACCTGAGCCTGAAATTTGTAGACCCGCCAAGCAGAACCTGAGATGGACAGCTCCTTTACCCAGGTTCCGTTAACCATAGCCGTTTATCCCCACTTCATGGACCATTGTTTTGCAGGCAAGGTGGTTTTTCCGGCTGTGGAGGCGTTAAAGGTCCTGGCCGGCTTAATCGGGGAGCGCGATTTTTTTCACTTCCGCCTTTGCCCCGGGGCATATGGCGGATGCACGGTTCAATAAATTTCTTGTGCTTGAACCGGGCCAGGAGACCATTGACGCGCTGTGCAATATCCGCCCCATGGACGATACGCGGATTTCGCTATCCCTGGCCACCCGGTTTTCCACAAAAAACGGTGCAATGACAAGAATCCGGGAGCATTGCACGGCTACCTTCTACGCCAAAACAGAACCTGTCCCAAACCTCTCCCCAGTCCATGTTCATGAATGTGAAGAGCCCGTGTTCAAGGTGGCAACCGATTTCATATACCGTGAACTGGTTCCATTCGGGCCGGCCTTTCACTCCATTAAGGATGAATTGCGGCTTGCCCGGTCCGGCGCGTATGCAACACTGAAAGCGATGCCCGATGATCCGGATGATCCATTTAAAACCATGCTGGGATCAGGATTTCCCCTGGATGGAGCCTTCCATGCCGGCTGTGTCTGGAGCCAGCGGTTTTTCGGCGTTGTGGCCTTTCCGGTGGGGTTTGATAAACGGATCATTTACAAACCCACGGTTGAACATCAGGATTATACTGCCCGGGTCATCCCCCAATATCAAACCCACGGAACCCTGGGGTTTGACATATGGATTACCGACAACCAGGGCGATCTGTGTGAAGCCGTATCCGGGGCAATGATGAGAGATGTCAGCGGCGGGACCATCACCCCTCCGGCATGGATCAGGGAGGGCATCCACTGATGTTCATACTTTTCTGCCTGATTGCCTATGCCGCAGGCTCATTGAACGCTTCCATCCTTATGCTGCAGGTGAAAACAACAAAAGATCCCCGGACCCTGTTCAGCAAAAACGCCGGGACCACCAATGTTTACAGAATCCTGGGGCTGAAATGGGCCGGATTTGTCCTCATAACCGATGTGGGCAAAGCGTTTGTGATGTCGGCGGCGGCATCCCGGTTTCTGTCTGTGCCCGCACTCCTTTGGGTTGGATTTTTTCTGCTTCTGGGGAACCGGTTCCCATGTTTCCACGGATTTAAAGGGGGCAAAGGCGTTGCCCATTTGATCGGCTTTTCCCTGTTTCTTACTCCTGTATTTACAATGCTGTCCCTTGCCGGCTGGTGTGCAGGATATCTTTTTTTCCGGCTGCCTTTTGCCGGTTCCATGGTGCTTGTGGCCATCATCGGCATGGGCCTTACCCGAGCTTGCCGACCCGATTTTATGGCAATTGCCGGGGTGATTGTGTGTATGGGGTTTATCGTACTCAATCACCGCAGCAACCTGCTTGCCCTTGTACCCGGGTATCAACCTATGGAGGTTTCAAAAAAAAAGCGAATGATGCGCCATGACACCTGAAACTGAAACCCCCTGGGCCTTTTTTGACAGGCTGTACTGCATCTCGCTTCGGGATCGTACTGACCGCCGGGAACGGACCAGGCTTGAATTTTCACGCATGGGCATTCTGAAGCGTGTGGAATTTGTCCTGGTGGAGAAAGATCACAATGATCCCTGCCGGGGCATCTTTGCGTCCCACCTTCTATGCATGGAAAAAGCCATTGATGCCGGGGCACAACAATGGGTCGTATTTGAGGATGACGTGGTAATTCACCGGTATACCCCCAAGATTTTAAGCGCAGCCGTTACACAGCTGTCAACCTGCAGCACCTGGACCCTGTTTTTTTTCGGATGTCTGATCAGGGGCAGTTCAAAAACCGGTAATCCAGGGGTAAAAAAGATCAGGTATCAGGCATTGACCCATGCCTATGCCGTCAGCCGCGCCTTTGGCAAAAAGATCGCAAGACAGCCCTGGCGCGGGATACCCTATGACGTGATGCTCAAAAACCTTTGTGACGACTATTTGGGAATAACGCCTTTTTTTGCCTTCCAGAGCAATGCAGAAACAGACAATGATGCCTGCCGCGGCCTGGACAGGTTCCGGCGTTGTTTTGGCGGCCTTGGATTTATCCAGCTGATGAACGAATTTTTTTATGCCCACCGCCTGATGATCATTGTCGGTCATGTAGCGGTTCTCGCAGGTCTTGTGGTGTGCCTATGGTAAATTCAGAAAAAGGCGACAAACAGCTGAACATCGGTCTGTTGATCATCACGATCCTTGCCGCGGCCTTCATGCTCTTTGTCAGTTTCCAAAGGCTTTATGTGGAAACGGATATCACGGCATCGCTTCCGACACACAACCGGGTGATCCATGACGCCCTTGATTTTTTTGACCACCATCCCCTCCAGGACCAGGTCATTATCAGTGCAAGCCTTGGCACCCGTGATCCGGAACGGCTGGTCAAACTTGCCGCCATGGTGGAAGAACAACTTTGGGCCTCCGGACTGTTCAGCCGTGTGGGAATGGATCACTACCAGGAGATCATGCCGGAACTGATCACCCAGGTGGTAAAAACCCTGCCCTTTCAATTCACCCGCACCCAGCTTGAAAACCAGATCCGTCCCCTGCTCTCGCCTGACGCCGTCCGGGAGACGCTCTCCCAAACCCATGACCGCCTCTTAAGCCTTGAGGAAGTGGGCACATCCGAATTCATAGCCCTTGACCCCCTCGGGTTGAAAAACATTGTACTGGCAAGGCTGAAATCCCTGGCACCGGTTGATGAATTCAACTTTTACCAAGGCAAACTTCTGTCCCGGGATTCACGGCATTGCCTGATCATGGCCACCCCCAAAGGCTCGGGCACGGACTCAAAATTTGCCACCCGGACCATGGATCTGATCCATGCCGTCCAGACCCTTGCCCAAACAGCGTTTTCCCGGCCGGATGAGCATGCCGTACTCACCTCCGTAGGGGCATTCAAGGCCGCCTATGACAATGAAAAAATAATCAAACATGATGTCCAAAACGCCATCCTCATTGCCACGGCAGCCATCACCCTTCTGCTGTTTCTGGCCTTTCCCCGGCCATGGATCGGGCTTTTGGCCCTGGTTCCGGCCATGTTCGGCACCATTGCGGGCCTTTTTACCTATTCCCTGTTATATGACAGTATCTCCCTGATCGTTCTGGGCTTTGGCGGAGCCATCATCTCCATCACCATAGACCACGGCATTACCTACCTGCTGTTTCTGGACCAGCCCCAAAAAACATTTGGCAAACAGGCCTCCACGGAAGTGCGGGCCGTGGGTCTGATCGCCACCCTGACCACGGTATGCGCCTTTCTCTCCCTGGGGATGAGCGATTTTAAAATTCTTGAAGAGCTCGGGAAGTTTACCGCCCTTGGCATGGGATTCTCCTTTGTCTTTATTCATTCCCTGTTCCCAAGGATCGTGCCCATGCTTCGGCCGGCAAAATCCCGGAGGCTTCCCCTGAAAGGGCTGGTCAATACCCTGATTCTTCCCGGCAACTGCGGCGCCTGGTTTGCCCTGGCGCTGACACTGGTCCTGGTGTGGTTTGCCTGGCCGGTCTTTCATGTGGATCTGTCCGCCATGAGTACGGTGAGCCGGGAAACCAGGGATGCGGATACAGCATTCTATGAGACCTGGGGCAAAGGATTTACAGGCAAGTCCCATCTCATGCTGACTGCCGATTCTGTCAAAAAGCTTCAGGATTTAAGCGACCGGCTGTCAGACAGGGTCTCTGCCGTTCAGACCCAAGGTGTTCCGGCCTCGGGCACAATACTTTCAATGATCTTCCCGGGGGAGGCAAAAAAACAGGAGAACTATCAGGCCTGGGTACAGTTCTGGGGTGATCAACGGGTCACGGCCCTCAAACAGACCTTGGCCCGGGAGGCAGACCGGCTCGGTTTTACCCGGGATGCCTTTGACCCGTTTTTAAGCCTGCTTGCCCCGGCCAACCTTCCGGACGGACCCGTGGCAATTCCCCAGGCCCTTTATTCCATGATGGGCATCTCTCAACCCAGAGAGAACGGCGGTCACTGGATCTGGAGCACAAGCCTTATGCGCAACCCGGATGTGGATGAAAAAAGTTTCTATGACGCCTTCAGCAGCATTGCCACCGTGTTTGAGCCCCAGCTTTTTTCCGACACATTAGGTGCCATTTTGTACGCCACCTTTACCAAAATGTTCTTCATCATTGCAGGGGCGGTCCTGATCCTGCTTTTTATCTTTTTTCTGGACATCAGACTCACCATCATCACCATGCTGCCGGTCTTTTTTGCCTTTATCTGCACCCTCGGCACCATGAAACTGTTAGGACACAACCTTGATATTCCCGCGCTGATGCTCTCCATTATCGTATTCGGCATCGGCATTGACTTTTCCCTGTTTTTTGTGCGCGCCTACCAGCGATACCGTGACGAATCCCATCCATCGGTCGAACTGATACGCCTGGCCGTATTCATGGCAGGCGTTTCCACCATGATCGGATTCGGAGTGATGTGTATGGCAACCCATTCGCTTTTGCAAAGTGCCGGCCTTGCCTCCCTTCTGGGCATCGGCTTTTGCCTTGGGGGCGCTTTTTTGATTATGCCGCCCCTGCTGCGCCGCTATTTTATTTTACAAACCGCAGAATCGCCCCGGGGCAAAGGTTCATTGCCGGAACCCCAGGAGGATCAGAACCAGGAAACGGGCACACCGGTTCCATCCCGGATTCTTGCCAGGTACCGCACGGCCGAGGCATATCCCAGAATGTTCGCCCGTTTTAAACTGCAACTGGACCCCATGTTCAGGGAGCTGCCCGGGATTTTGGCAGGCAGGGACAAGGTTTCCCGGATCATGGACATCGGCACAGGGCTCGGGGTGCCGGCCTGCTTTCTTCTTGAACGATTTCCCCATGCCCGTATATTCGGCCTGGAGCCGGATCCCGAAAGCCAACGCATCAGTGCCATGGCTATATCAGACCGGGGAAGTGTTGCGCTGGGCAGTGCGCCGGATCTTCCCGCTGTTTCAGAACCGGTCCACATGGCCCTGATGCTGGACATGTCCCATTTTTTAACACCAGATGAATTCAGGTTGACCCTAAAAAGAATCAGGGCAACCATGGCTCCCGACGGTGTCCTGATTATCAGGGCCATCATCCCACCGGCCGGAAAGCCAACACGGGTCTGGATCATTGAAGCGCTGAAACTGAAATTAAAAGGGGTGGTTCCCCATTACCTGTCTGTGCAAGCCATCACAGATCTTATCAACGAAACGGATTTCAGGATGGAACATACCCAAATATCCGGTAACAATCCGGAAACCGTCTGGTTTGTCGCAAAGGTGTCCCCATGAATATCTGTACCAGTCACAATATTGGTTGTGCCGGAAACTTTGAATTTTCCAAACAAAAAATTGATCGCGCAGTATCCGGCAATCGGCTTCTCTCCATGGAGATTGAGTTAAGCCTGCGGTGCAATTTTCGCTGCAGCTACTGCTATGTGCCCCATGACGCATATTTTGATAATGAACTCAGTCTGGACGAAATATTTGAGGTCGTTATCCAGGCCAAAGCACTTGGGGCCGGGAAAATTATTCTGCTGGGCGGAGAGCCCAGCATCTACCCCCATATCCGGGAGGTCATTGAATTTTTAAAAAGCCATCATCTTGAAACAGAGATCTTTACCAACGGTACCGGCATTACCCCTGATTTTTCGCGGGAACTTCGCGCAGCCGGGGTAAGGGTTGTCCTGAAAATGAACTCCTTTGATGAGGCCAGACAGGATGCCCTTGCAGGTAAAAAAGGGGCGTTTCATATTATCCACAATGCCCTTGGCAACCTTAAAGCGGCAGGCTATCCCGCCAAAGATGCGTTCCTGGCCTTGAGCACCATTATCTGCCGCCAGAACCGGGATGAACTGATTAACTTGTGGACCTGGATCAGGGACAACAACATGGCGCCCTATTTTGAAATCATTACCCCCCAGGGCCAGGCAAAAAACAATACCTCCCTTGAACTTTCACCCCTGGAACTCAAAGTGGTGTTCGAGGAAATATGTGCCGTTGACCGGGAATGCTACGGCATTGAATGGGATCCCCAGCCGCCGCTCATGGGTAACCAGTGCATGCGGCACCAGTTTTCCTGCACCGTCACCTCCATCGGCAATGTCCAACCCTGTGTGGGGATTACAAAATCCATAGGCAACATACGGGAAACCCGCCTTAAGGATATTCTGGACCATTCCCGCGAACTTCGCCTGCTGAAAAATCACCGGCAAACCATCAAAGGATACTGCCGCACCTGTGAAAAAAATGACATCTGTTACGGGTGCCGGGGCGCAGCCTTCCAGGTCACAGGAGATCTTCTGGCGTCGGACCCCCTGTGCTGGCGAAACCCGGATAACCTTAAACCCCAAAATTAGCTTTCATACTTTGGTTGAGAAAAAGCAACTCCATAACTTAAATCAGGCTGTTGAGGATGTAAATATGGCTAAGGAAGAACAGCAATCAAATTTTGTAATCAGACCATCGCAATACGACAACAGAATTGACCTTGAATTAAATAAGACGCCAATTGTTTGGGATCTGAAAAATGGTAATTTGTCCTTTTTCGGTATGGATTCGGCTCTTTTCTGGACAGATCCTTCTCTGGTACGAATGTTATCGCCGCTGGCTAAAGAAATTGGACCTGATTTATTTCGGTTGCTTATAGCTTATTCATCAAGTCTTGGCACCGGTGAAGATTATCACGCAATGATCTCAACTCTGGGCAACACTTTTGAAACTGGTTTTCTGGCATGGGGACAAGCAGTTTCAACTGCGGGGTGGGGTATTTTTGAAATGCCCGAGTTTAATAATGAAGACAAAAAAGCAACAGTGATCGTACATAATTCATGGGAAATAAGCATGCAAAGGAATCTTCCTGCTGAAGAACGCTGGGGATGCCCTTTTTTGCAGGGAAAGATTATTGGAATATTCAGTCATGCCTTTAACACCCGATGCTGGGCAGATGTTATTTGCTATTATGACCAGGATAAACCATATGCAGAGTTAAAAATTTCCCCTTCGAAAAAAACCATTGAAGATGAAATTAAAAAAATTCGCTACCTGCAAATGGCAAAAAAAGAACAAGCCTTGGCAAAAAAAATTGAAGATAAAACAGCGGAACTTCGACAAGCCCAAAAACAAATTGAGGAATATTCAAAGACATTAGAACAGAAGGTGGCTCAACGGACATCGGAATTGCTCAATACCAACGAGGCGTTGAAGTCCGCCAAAGAAGAAGCAGAACAAGCCACCCATGCCAAAAGTGAATTCCTGGCCAATATGTCCCATGAAATACGGACACCCATGAACGCCATCACCGGCATGACGCAGTTGGCCCTCAATACAGACCTCAATCCTGTGCAGCGCAACTATCTCAATAAAATTCTGGCTTCGACCCAGAATCTTTTGAGGATTATCAATGATATCCTTGACTACTCCAAGATAGAGGCTGGTAAGCTGGAGATAGAAAATATCGATTTTCGCCTGGACAACGTGCTGGACGGCGTTGCCAACCTTGTCATGCAGGCGGCCGAAGAGAAGGCGCTGGAGGTTGTTTTTTCAACCGCCCCGGATGTGCCCCAGAATCTAATCGGCGACCCCCTTCGTCTTGGACAGGTGATCACCAACCTGACCAACAATGCCGTTAAATTTACGGATCAGGGCGAGATCGCCATACTGGTCGCTGTTGATCGTCAAGTGGACGGTCGAGCAGAGCTTCATTTTACCGTTCGCGATACCGGTATCGGCATGACCCGGGATGAAATCGGGTTATTGTTCCAGGCCTTCACCCAGGCGGATGGTTCGATCAGCAGAAAATATGGCGGAACCGGCCTGGGCCTGACCATCTGCAAGCGTATTGTGGAAATGATGGGAGGAAACATCTGGGTGGAGAGCGAAAAAGGGAAAGGCAGCGCCTTTCATTTTACGATCTGCTGTGAACTGAGCAAGAAGAACACGTTGTCATCATCGACCCTGAAGCTTCTCAAAACGCTCCATGGAATGCGTGTGCTGGTTGTTGACGACAACCCGACGGCCCGCCAGTTTTTGTTTTGCGTTCTGGACTCATCATCCTTTAATGTGGAGACGGCATCCGGCGGCAAAGAGGCGTTGAAAAAAATAATTGCCTCTTCAGAGGAGAAGCGTCCCTATGACCTGGTCATTATTGATTGGAATATGCCGGGGCTGGATGGCATTGAAACGACCAAACTGATAAAAGCGCATAGAGACTTGAGACATATTCCCTTCGTACTGATGGTGACGGCCTATCGACGTGAGGATGTGTCCCGGGCGGCTGATGATGTCGGTATGGATGGCTTTCTGATTAAACCCGTCAGTCAATCCCAGCTATTTGATACCATTATCGGAATATTCAACGATTCAGCTACGGGTGCCATTTCAAAAAAAGGACGCCGGATTGAAACTTCACGCCTGGCACCGATACGTGGTGCGCGAATTCTGTTAGTGGAGGACAATGCCATTAACCGGGAAGTGGCCGTGGAACTCCTCAAACAGGCCGGTATGAACGTAACAGTGGCAGATAACGGCGAACAAGGCGTTAACGCTGTAAAATCGCAAACGTTCGATCTTGTTCTTATGGATATCCAGATGCCTGTAGTGGACGGCATTACGGCAACCCGAATGATCCGGGAGGATGAGCGCTTCAAAGACCTGCCTATTTTGGCTATGACCGCCCACGCCATGGCCGGAGACCGCGAGAAAAGCATAGAAGCGGGTATGAACGACCACTTGACAAAACCAATACAGCCTGAAAAGCTTTTTGCAGCGCTGCTGCGCTGGATCAAGCCTGGCGACCGCGGTGGAAGGTCATTGACGGATACTGACGCGCCAGCAGAAGCGTTAATCCAGATTCCGGCAATACCCGGTGTGGATGTTAATCAGGGGCTTTATCATGTCGGCGGAAATACCCGAGTCTATATAAAGCTGTTAAAAAGTTTCCATTCAAATTATAAAGAGGCACTACCTCAGATCAAGACCTGCCTGGAAAACGGGAAGACTGAGGAACTGACCAGGATAGCCCATTCGATAAAGGGGGTTTCCGGGAATATTGGTGCGTTAGATTTATTTAAAGCGACAAAAAAGTTTGAAATGGACTTGCGTAAAAATGGCATATCCATATCTTCAAACCTATTTTCCGAATTTGGGAGGGCATTGGCTGTTGTGCTGAAGGCAATTGAATCCTTTATTAAAGATCTGCCCCAGCCCGAAGCTATAAGAAACTCCATGGACCGGGAAAAGCTGATGGAGAGCCTGACAAAATTGAGCGCACTCATCCAGGAGGGCACTTTCGAAGCAGAGGATTATCTGGATGATATAAATGATTCGTTGATACAGGCCGGTGGAGGTGTTACAGTGTCTAAAATTAGAACCCATCTTGAAAATTTTGAATTCGATAAGGCGTTGAGCACCCTGAAGAAGTTGACGGGCATTGTTTCAGGAAATTTATAAGGATGGCATCCGATAAAAAGAAGCAGACCATATTGATTGTCGATGACGAACGCGCCAACCTTATCGTACTCAATGATCTACTTAAGGCAGAGTATCATGTTCTGCCCGCCAAAAGCGGCACCCAGGCCCTTGAGCGGATTAAAACCGAATCTCCGGACCTGATTCTGCTTGATGTCAATATGCCCGAAATGGACGGTTATGAGGTTTGCCGTCGACTCAAGTCGCAGGAATGGACAAGAAACATTCCCATTGTCTTCGTCACGACCCTGGACTCTCTGGAAAATGAAGAAAAGGGCTTGTTGCTCGGTGCCCTGGACTATATCAGCAAACCCTTTCATCCACCGATTGTCAAAGCCCGTGTGAAAAATATTCTTACTTTTGTCCTGCATAAAAAACTTCTGGAAGAGATGGCCAATCTGGATGGCTTGACGAAAATCCCCAACAGGCGGAGCTTTGAAGAGACCTTGAATGTGGAATGGAACAGATGCATGCGAACCTGTGATCCGTTTTCCCTGGCCATGTTGGATGTCGATTTCTTTAAGTTGTTTAATGACACTTATGGGCATAGCGCAGGAGATGACGCTTTAAGAGCAGTGGGGGCCATACTCTTTGAAAACGCGAAAAGGTCCTGTGACACAGTCGCCCGCTATGGGGGCGAGGAATTTGTTTTGCTTTTACCGGGAACGGAAGCCGAAGGTGCGTTGACATTAACGGACAAGATCCGGTTGAGCATCAAAAAGTTACGCATACCGCATTCGCATTCCAGTGTGTGTAAATATATGACGGTGAGCGCGGGCGGCGCAACCCAAATGCCTAAAGCAGGACGCTGCCCGATCGATTTACTCAAATGTGCCGATAACATGCTGTATAAAGCAAAAAAACAGGGCCGGAACATAGTCGTTTGGCACTCGTCTACCGACGAAGCTGCCAAAGAGTGATGTTCACGATTTAAAGGTAACTTTAGCTATGATGGATGAACTTATACTAAAGGAAGAAGAGACTATCCCGAAAAATGACGGCAGGAATCTACCCTGGGAGATTCTGGTTGTGGATGATGAGGAAGGCGTTCATCAGGTAACAACACTGGCGCTCAAAAATTTCACTTTTGATAACAGGGGATTAAAATTATTCCATGCCTATTCCGCCGCAGAAGCCCTCGAATGTCTCGTTAAGCATCCCAATATAGCCATTGTTTTACTCGATGTGGTAATGGAGTCTGAACATGCAGGATTAGCGCTGGTTAAAAAAATCCGGGAAGATCTCAATAATACAAACACCCGGATTGTTTTAAGAACCGGTCAGCCGGGGCAGGCCCCCGAACGAGAGATCATTCAGAACTATGATATCAACGACTACAAGACCAAAACCGAGCTTACCGCAAACAAGTTGTTTACCCTGATGTATGCAACGTTAAGATCCTACCGTGATATCATTACCCTGGAAAAAAATCGAAAGGGACTGGAAAAACTTATTGTTGCCTCAAGGGGAATTTCATCAAGGGGGGCGCTGGCCGAATTTATAGGCGTTACGGTTGAGCAGTTGGCAGATCTTCTTAATATTGACGAAACCACTATTTTTTCCTGCAAGGTCACAGGATATATCCTTTTAGAGCATTGTCTGGAGGTGTATTCTCCGGAAAATCCTCTTGGCTTAAGCTGCATTAATATTTCTGATTTAGCAGACGGAAAACGGGATATAATTCTATCTGCAATCACAGAGCAAAAGAATGTTTTTGAGAAAGACAGATTTGTTATGTACTGCTCAAACAGCAGTCAGATTGTTCTGTTTTTTGCTCAGATGAATCAGACCTTGTCTGATCTTGATATTCATTTGCTTAACATATTTACTGAAAACCTCATTGTAACGCTGGAGAATATTCAGCTCAATGAGACAATAATTGAGAGTCAGAAGGAGATGGTTTACCGGTTGGGTGAGGTTGTCGAATCCCGTTCAAAGGAGACCGGAAACCATGTGAAGCGCATGGCACATTATTCAGAACTGCTTGCCTTGCTGGTTGGGCTGGATAAAACAGAAGCGGAAATGATCAAAACAGCTTCGCCGATGCACGATATTGGTAAGATTGCTATTCCCGATGCAATCTTGACCAAACCGGGAAAACTGACCCCCGAGGAATGGGATATTGTGAAGACCCATCCGAAACGGGGATTCGAAATACTCGAACAATCTTCTCTGGTTGTGATGAGTATCAGTGCCATAATTGCCTTGACGCATCATGAAAAATGGAATGGCAGGGGTTATCCGAAAGGCCTGAAAGGCACGGATATCCATATTTATGGTCGAATAACGGCCATCGCCGATGTCTTTGATGCCTTGGGAAGTGAGCGTTGTTATAAGGAGGCATGGCCCCTTGATAAAATTATTGCGCTTTTCAAAAGTGAGACGAGTAAACATTTTGATCCATTGTTAACGGATCTGTTTCTTGATAATCTGGATAATTTTTTGGAGATAAGAGATAAGTTTGCTGATTGAAAAGTTGAATAGACCAGTGACATTAACCTGTAGACCCACCCTCCCCGCAACCTTGCATAAAAATTTTTTTTCATATTTATGAGGCTAAGATGCAAGAGACCCTAACGAACAAGCCGCCGCTTATACTCACAATTGATGATGAGAAAGTCATCCGCAATAGTTTCAAGGATATTCTTGAAGATAACGGATATGAGGTTATCCAGGCAGAAAATGGCCATATCGGTCTGAAAAAAATCCGGGAACATAAACCTGATCTCATTCTGTGTGACCTGCAAATGCCCGAAATGAATGGACTTGAAGTGGTCCGTGCAGTGAAGGAAGAATTTGGAAAAATCCCCGTACTCATTGTTTCAGGCGCAGGGGTTTTAAATGATGCCATTGAAGCCGTTCGGGCAGGTGCCTGGGATTATCTGGTGAAACCATTATTCAATATGGATATTCTGCTGCAGGCGGTTGAAAAAGCGCTGGATCGCGCCAAGCTCATTGCTGAGAATGAGGCATACCAGAAAAATCTGGAAAAACAGACCGTCAAGCTTCAGCAAGAGATAGAAGAAAGAAAACGGACTGAGAAACAACTTGTACAGGCAGAAAAAATGGCCGCCCTTGGAGATCTGGTGGCAGGCGTTGCCCATGAGATTAACACCCCCCTTGGGATTGGGGTAACCGGCATCTCATATCTTAACGATGCAACCAGAGCCTTTAAAAAACGATTCACGGCCGGTGAAGCAACCAAAACTGATCTTATAAAATTTATGGAAGATTGTGAAGAGGCCTGCCAGATAACCCTTTCCAATCTCAAGCGTGCGGCGCAACTGGTGGCGGGGTTTAAACAGATTGCCGTTGACCAGTCCAGTGATGAAAAACGAATTTTTAACATAAAACAGTATATTGATGAGATTTTATTCAGTCTCTACCCACGCATAAAAAAGACCAGGCATACGGTTCATGTGGATGGGCCAGAAGATTTGGAGATGAACAGTTATCCGGGGGCGTTCTCTCAGGTATTGACCAACCTTATCATGAATTCTCTTCTCCATGGATTTGAAGATATTGAAGCCGGTCAGATTACCATTACAGTTAAGAAGGAGGATCATTCAATCATTCTGCGCTATGAAGATAACGGCAAAGGTATGACGGAAGCGCAGCAGAAAAAAATCTTTGATCCCTTTTTTACCACCAAACGCGGTTGCGGCGGTACCGGACTCGGGATGCACCTGGTATTCAACCTTGTCAGTAAAAAGCTGAATGGAGAAATCAGTTGTACAAGTACAGTGGATAAGGGCACATTCTTTACCATAACTGTTCCTATGGGTGATGTCGAAGATTAGGCAGAAAATATGGCATTTCCTGGCTGATATATACTTCAGGCTGTTAAATAGAGCTGAGTAGGTTTATTCTTCTACTGTGCTTCTTTTTTTTGCCGCTCGTACAGGGAAGGAACAGCCATACCCGGACGGTTCAATCCTTCCACGGTCATCCATCGGGTGTGACGGTCTTCAGTTGATCCGGCCAGGGTGATGGGGCGGTTGCCCCGCCTGTGGATACCAATGAAAAATGCCTGGGGATAGTGTTCATACATGGTTTCAGGCTTTTTTGATGAGGTATTTACAAAATCATAGGTTTGCACGAACGAATCCTTTGCATAGTCTCCGTAGCCGGTGATCTTTGCCGGGGCCTCGATATTCCAGAAAACGTTTCTTACACCGGCATGGGGCATCACGCTCAAATCTCCACCCGGACAGACATAGAACCCCTTCATTTTCTCAAATAGATTTTCAAAAGGAAAAATGCCGTGAAAATCCATGGCCGTGTCCGTGCCTGAATATAAATTTCTGCCTTCATAATGTGCCGTGCATTCTGTGATAACGTTTCCTGATGCCGTCATTGTCAGCGTCACCGGATGAACCAACCGGGCATGGAACTGAACGTTTTTGACCAGGTTGTCGTTTCCCCAGCCGATGGTGACACCGGCATGTCCTTCCTGTCCTGTAAATGTCAGCTCCTTGAGGGTCCACTGGGCAGATTGGCTGAGGATAATTCCCTGGGTCATGTCGGCAAAGGTCACATCTTGTACCCATCCGTTCACTGCGCTGCTGATCCAGATGCCACCCCAGAGATAATCCTGCTCCTTGGCGGTACGGATAATTTTTCCATCCGTATCCTTGAACGGTTTGTGGTGACGGTACCCGCCGGGCCACGCGCTTTGGATGCGCAGGTGTTCGATGCCGATCTCGTGAATTCCGTTAAAAGAGAAAATTTTAGGGGTATAGCGTAAGGGCTGATCAAACCTTGCCGGACGGGTCAGACGGATGGTATGGGCATCGATAATCTTTTCAATGCCGGCAATCCAGGAAAGTTTCTGGACCGAAGCCCCAAACGTATCGTTCTGGACAGAACTGAGCGCAAAAGGTGTGGTCAGTTGCACAGGGATATCCGCTTTATGTGGTTCCGGATGTGCGGGGTCGATGAGGGGATCGCTGCATACGACAGTCACCACCTGTCCTTCAAAAAATTTTCCGGTATCGGTCACCCGAATATCTGTTTGTCCCCGGACCACGTCTTGTGTAAACGCGGCCAGTTCGTTACCCTCCTCAGCGCCGAGGACGGCTAATGCTGTATGATGCCGGGCTTCTATCTCGGCTGAAACGGTTCCCAGACGACGGACCCGCCCATCTTCTCCCGGCGCACCCATGAAAAGGACGGTTCCGTTTTTACCCGATCCATGGCCCCGCAAAACGATACGGTCAGAACGGATTTGAAGATAGGGAGACGTTTTTGTCTGATGAATGTCGTATCGGCCTTTGGGCAGAAATACAACACCGCCCCCGGCTGCTGCCGCAGCATCAATGGCCGCCTGGATCGCCAACGTGTCTTCCTTGCCGTCATCGGGAACAGCGCCGAACCGCACATGGGTGACATTGAAGAGCGGTTTTTTTATTTCGGGTATTGTTTTTTCCCCCATACCATACCCAGCTCTTGAAAAATCGGGCAGGCGGATACCTGTGGGACCGTTCCTGACAAAATCCTTCCATACGGAAGGGGTCCACGTTTTTGCTGTTTTATCTACACAAGCCGGCCCTTCTTTTTCTCCGGATATTCGTTTTTCCACCCCGGCCTGATAGCATCCGACCGATAAAAAATAAGGCAGAATAAAAATGATCATGACTTTTGAAATCAGGGCATGATTTAAATTTTTCAGGATTTGCATCAAGAGGCTCGCCTTTTCAGGTAGATATCTGTTATACGGGTCATCCGTGTTGACGTGTCATCATATGAACCAAAGCAGATTATATCGGTATATTGATGTGGTTGTCAATTTTACAATTGACGCAGACGATGTGACTCTTTATAGTCCACCAGTGTACGTAAAAAGAAACAAAATGGTTTCAGGGTTGTTAAAGAACAAAGGAAACAGACGGCCCGGCAATTATTTATTGACCATTTGACATGAACACCCCTTAGGGACAACCGTGTTATTCAATTCCTTTCAATTCGCCATTTTTTTCCCTGTTTTAATCGGACTTTACTATTTCACCCCTCATCGGTACAGATGGGTTTTGCTTTTATCATCAAGCTATTTTTTTTATTCCTTTGCAAAAATTGAATATCTTTTTATTCTCATGGGATCAACCCTGGTCAATTATACCCTAGGGCGCCTGATGTCAACCGCCCAGAAAAACAAAAGAAAACCTTATATGTGGGCAGGTGTTTTCTTAAATATCGGAACGCTTTTTTTGTTCAAATATTTCAACTTTTTCAACAAATCAGCCGCCGGTGTGCTTGGAACACTGAATATCCACCAGGATATTCCCATGTTTGAATTGCTCCTTCCCGTGGGCATCTCCTTTTATACATTCCAGGGCCTGGGCTATATTCTGGATGTTTATAACGACAAGGTGCCGGCGGAACGCAAACTACATATTTTTGCCTTGTTCACGGCGTTCTTTCCCCCGTTGCTTTCGGGTCCAATCAACCGGGCCAGTGACCTGATGCCCCAATTCAAACAGCCCCGAGCCTTTGATTATCAGAACGTCACCCAGGGGTTACGGCTCATACTCTGGGGACTTGTCAAGAAAATGGTCATTGCCGACCATCTTGCCGTGTATGTTAACCATGTTTACAACCATGTGGGGGATTATCAGGGCATTGCGCTCATTATCGCCACCCTGTTTTATACCGTCCAGATCTACTGTGATTTCTCAGGATATACGGATATGGCCCGGGGCAGCGCTCAAGTCTTAGGATATGACCTGATGGAGAACTTCAGGCATCCTTATTTTTCAAGGTCTCTTCACGAATTTTGGCAACGCTGGCATATCTCCCTGTCCACCTGGTTTCGGGATTATGTATATGTTCCGTTAGGGGGAAACAGAGTGACAATATGGCGGTGGCGATACAATATTTTTATTACCTTTCTGATAAGCGGTTTGTGGCATGGGGCGAACTGGACATTTGTCGTCTGGGGCGCTTTGCATGGCTTTATACTGATTTTGGAGAACGCAACACGCCATTTCCAGAGGCGACTGGCAGACAGGTTGTTTACGGGCAAGGCCTCCAGGCTGAATCAAGGGATACAGGTGGCCATCACGATGTCTATGATCTCTTTTGCCTGGATTTTTTTCCGGGCCAATTCGGTGTCGGACGCATTTACCATTATCCGTAAAATGTTTTTGATCGGTATTGACGGATTTGGTTTAAAACAGGCCGGGATCACTGTAGTGGGCATCCCGCAATTTATTTTTCTGCTTTTGATGGTTGTGTTGCTTTTTGGAGCAGAAATGTGGGAACGTCGGGGATGGGTCCAGGAACTGGTGGGAAATCTTCCACTCACGGTCCGCTGGGCCATCTATACGGTTGCATTCTGGTCTGTATTGATTTCGGGAGTGTTTGGCGTAAAACAGGAATTCATTTATTTTCAGTTCTGATAAAAGCAAAAAATGAACGGAACACTTTTTATTATAAAATTAGTGATATTCGGAGTGCTGAATCTTTTTATTCTCACACTCCTTCTCTATGGCTTTTCAGGGCGGCACCGGGATATCCATCTGTCATATGCCGAAAGCGAGTCAAACCTGCTGGTCATTGGAGAAAACGAACACTATCCGGTCGTCTTTCTGGGAACCTCAAGGGGCCGCGTGCTTTCCCGGGATGGAAACCATGAAATGGTGGAGAGAATCCTGGGCAGGAAGGTTGCCAACCTCTCCAAAGGGGGCGGCGGCGGTCTGATGCCCATGGATGTTCATCTCTCTTTTTTCCTGAATCAGGGAAATACGGCAAACCATGTTATTTACCTGGTGGACCCGTTTATTTTCTATTCTTCCATCAACAATGAACACAACGATTTCTTTCTCAGGGATGAGCCCTTTGAGCTGTTCATTTTCCTAAAGCTCATCAAGGAGCGTTATCCCCTGGACCGGCTCTCTTCCTACCTGCAGATGATTAAGGTCACGGACTGGCAAAAGATATCCCGCTATGCAGCCCCGGGACTCACGGAGGGTACGCTTAAGAAAATCGATGAAGAAAAGATGGAGAAGGCAAGAAAACATTATCTAAAAAAGTATGATCAGAACAACTTTGTCGCTTACGGCCATGTGGTTGATGACATTAATCGGCTGGTGAAAACCCATGGCGCCACCATCACCTATGTCATGCTCCCACTGTTCATGCCCGATTTTCCCGGCCTGCCTGAGGTAGATGCCTTCTTGAGGAAAACGGCTGATCGTGAAGCTGGGGTCTTTTACATCAACTGTTCATCGTCCATGCAGGATAAAAAATTTTATTACGACCATATGCACTTTAATAAAACAGGCATTGAGTACTTTCTAAAAACATATATCCGTCCCATATTATAAAAGACATATAGAATATCTATATACACATTCAAATCTGGATCAATATTATCTTTTTGACATAATTTTTTTCCGTTTTTATAGTTATCGGAATGGAAATAACGCATTATCCGAAAATAGAGGTCCAGACCATCCTTGAAAAGGGAACCGCCGTTCAGAACGAAGACTTTCTGGTGATCCAGGACAATATCCTCGGGGTCTTTGACGGGGCAACCAGCCTGAACAGCCGGAAATTCGGCCGGGACCGGACCGGGGGCACCATTGCCTCCCGCACGGCCGGCGCAGTATTTAAAAAAAACCCTTTCCCCCTGAACCAGCTGGCCTGCCAGGCCAATGATGCGATTATGGCCCAGATGATTTCTAACGGGGTGGACACCTCAAGAACGGAAAATCTCTGGAGCACCAGTGCGGCGGTTGTACGCATCAAGGCACAGTCCCTGGAATGGGTCCAGGCCGGGGATGCCGTAATCATTCTTATCTACGAGAACGGCAGCCACAGGGTTCTGGTGAACCGGGAAGACCATGACCATGAAACCCTGACTCTGTGGAAGGAACTGG
>NZ_DDYV01000271.1:0-11034 GCF_002348205.1 Desulfobacter sp. UBA2225
CGGTGGCACTGAGGCCGGGCTTGCTGTCCAGAACACAGAAAAGGTAGCTTCTCTGCTCGCAATAGCTCACAAGCGCCTTGAAGACATGCGTCAAGGCCTCATCAGAAGCGGCCCCGCTCGATAGGTCGGTCGCTGCGGTGAAACGGGGATACGGAATCGCTAAAATATTGACGTCATTAACAGTATCGAATGCATAAATGCCGGTGCGACTCACCGGGCTGCCCACATAATCGAAGCGAGACAAATCAGAAAGACCGTCCGAATAACTCCCAGCTAATGCCGTGAAGCCGGCATTGACAATCGGAACAACGCTCGCGTCTTGGGACAGGCGGATCAAGCGGGACGCGCCCGGACCCTCGTTCACGCGATTGGGCGCCCAGTCGGCGCCGTTTTCCCGAACCGAAGAGAGATGTTTGTGGGTTTCCAGAAGATCGCCCTCCTCACGAACATACAGCGAGTAGTCTCTGGCGAGTACTTTCGTGTTTGTCGGAAAATCGACCGCTGTGGTCAATGGTCCCGAAAAGACGGCGTTGACAATTTTATTGCCCCCGACCACCATGGTCTCAACCCGGTCCACGACTGCAAAGGCCTGTTGATCCGCCGGAACGATCCAGAGGGTTGTGCCTTGTGGAATCGGTGTGTCGAAAAGATTGTTCAACCGCGCCATGATGCCGTCGCTCGCGTTGCTCAGCGTCAATATCGGATCGGTGTCGGCCGCAATCGTGACCTCGGCTGTGGTCTGCCCCATATAACTGAAATCCGGTGTCATCACTAGGGCGCCGGCTGCAATGGTCTCAGCATCTGCGACCGCCGTTCCCTCTGGATCGCTATAGAGGCTGCCATAGGTCAATGATAACTGTCCGAGTGCTGCGTCCTCAATTCGGGCGACGGTCGCAAGGATCGGACGCACCATCCACAAAAGGGTACCTTTTGTCATCCCCTCTCCGCTCGAAACTGCCACCCGGTCGAAGGTCCCCATCGCGCGCGCCGTTGACAACGTTGTGCCGAACTTGCTGCTGTTTTGAACCGCAACGGAGATGCCGGTGCCGAACTCGCCGGGGCTGGCAGCCTTTATGGTAAGCTCAGCCGTGCCTGAAACAAAACCAAACGTCCTCGTCGCCGGTGTTGCCGTCATTGTGCTGTTATCCAGAATATCATCGTAGTGCACCACACGAACCACGTAGCAGCGGGTCCCGCCTTCCCTGAAAAATGCTTCCACTGCATGCCCGAGATAATATTCCTGCCGTATATCGAGAGGCTTCCCGAATACCCGATGGAATTCCGAAATACTTGTAATGAGCGTCGCCTGGTTGACCGGCCCGCGCTCTGCCACCCCGACAAAACCGGCGGTCGATGTACCAACCCCTTCTATCACCTTGACGCTGGACGCAACTTCCTCAACGTAGACTCCTGGCGCAAGATACTCGGCCATTGTCAGTCCTCCTTCTTTGCGGTAGATGTTTCCTTGCCTTTTTTGACCCTATCGTTTTCCTTTGCGGCTTTTCCCGTCTCGACCTTGGCAATTTTCTTCGCGTCTTTATCAACGGGATTCTCTCCATCTACCTTTGCGGCCTTGTTTTCTTCTGCCTCGGCCGTGATTGCTTTCTTTTTGTGAACCGCTGGCGCTGATTGTTTGGAGAGTTGCATGCCGGCCCGCCTCGAGAGCCTGGCGACATGCGGCGACACTGCCTCTTTGTCGTTAAGCTCCCGGTGTTGACCGGGAAGCAGTCGACACCATCCACCCCCGGGGAGTGGAAACTCCACAGTTCGATTGGTATGATTACGTAATTTATATGACACTGGTTTCCTCCTGGTTCGTTACACTTCAACCATTGAAAAACTGACCGTAACGCTCTGCCGTTCACTGAACGAGACAGTTTCGACACTGTTCTGGTAGCCGGAAAGCTTGGCCCGAATACGGATATCCGTAATGATCAGGTCCTCTCTTCGTAAGAAATAGAGAAGATATCTTCCTCGGACGTCGGTTTCGCACCGCACATGGGTCTGACGGCCGATCACCCGCAAATCGGGTCCCGTGCCGACAGTGTATAGTCGCACTCGATTTCCAGCGTTGGTACCGACATTCTGGTTCTGAACTACCTGATTATTGACGCGTCTTAGCTCAACGACCACAGAGGCGAGCGGTAGTCCTGTCACCGAATCGGTCACTGTACCGCTCACTCGTTGAATATCGGATAAAAAAGGATAATAGGGTCCGGCCAGCATCCGAATTATTCGATGGTCGACAAATCGAACAAGGTCTCCGGCCTGGAGCGTCTCCGCACCCGATACGACTTCTGTAAGCACGGCGGACACGATACCGACCCCTTCCAGCGGTTGTGCCAATGTCGTGAGGAAGCGGTTGGAGATGACAGCGGTTCCCACTGCCAATCTGGGCCTGAAATCACGGGTCGCAAAGGTGATTGTGCGAGTAGAAAGCTCCACTGATTGAACGACGACAAACGATTCATTCTCTCCGGGTACGTCCAAGACAAAATTATCCGTCGTTGAAAGCGGGATTGTAATGTCATGGAAAAATGGTCGATGATGATGAGTCTGTATCGAAAGAGCGCGGGTTCCGTCCGGTACGTCTGTAAAGACACAAAAGCCGTCGCCGTTAAACACCGGTTTACTCAGGCTGTCCGCCATTGTAACCTCTACCTGCCTCAAGATGCTGGATGTTATGTCATCGACCATCATCATGGCGACAGAGACACGCCGAAATCGTTGCTCAAATCCCATTCAAAGCTCCCTCGGACCATCTGTCGGAGTTGGGGCCTTCAAGTATATGACTTCACCACCTACCGATTTTTTATCGACAATTGAGCCCTCATTAATCAGGTGCGCCAACGCTTTTTCAACCAATTTCATCGATGGTCTAAATTGGTCATCCTCAAACCACCAATTTGCAATTCCTAAAAGATTGTCGGCAGCTCGGGGAAAGTCTTCTATATATTGACGTATTGCCCTGATTGTTTTCTCCAATTTATCTTCATCATTTGTCATTGTAAGCCTCGTGCAAATTAACAGCAACTTGTATGCCAACTTCTACAAGAAGAAATATGTTAAAGTTTCAAGGATATACTGCAAAAAAAATGGTGGTCCGGGTCTAATATGTCCCACATGTTTGAACTAAGAAAAGCGAACATGTCAGGAACAGGTAGTCATCAGGAAGATGACCAATACCCACCAGGTGGGTCGATAATGCCCCAATCTCCTCATCTGTGAGTAAATATCTTTGTGGAATAGATGGAAGCAACCATTCAATCCTCTGTTTGCGGGCATTCCAAACGCAGCTGGTTACAAAATCGAAAAGGTTTTTACTTTCATTTGAAATACGTTCAAAACAGCGGTAATCTTCAAGATTAGCGATCTCTATTCTTTCAGGAATCGTCTTAGATTCTTGCTGCAGGCGGTCAATTTCAGCTTCCTGTAGGGCGATTTTCTGTTTCTAAAGGCGACCGGTATGGGATAACTCTGCCAAACCCTCTTGATCTAAAATTAAAATATTTTTTCCATCCCCCTTGATAAAGCCGGCCAGGTCCATTTTTTTTAATACACGGGAAATAGTTTCAGGGGTTGTGCCGATGAGGCTTGCCAGTTGAACCTTGGAAACAGGCAACGACACGTTGGCTACCGGCGATCTTTCTTTTCCCAATGCGATTGTTTGTGAATCTTCCGTCCCTTCTTGGGATAAGGTGAGAATATAAGCGGCCAGTCTGGCAGGTACTTCTTTCAGACTTAAATTTTCAATCTGAATCGTAAATTCCCTTAAGCGTCTGGACAGGTCTGCCAGCATGTTCATGGCAAGGGCAGGGGACTTTTCAATCTGTTGGACAAATGCCTGCCTGGGCAGAAAAAGAATGGTTGACGGTTCCAATGCCATGGCAGAGGCAGGAAAGTTTTTTCCCTGGAACACCGGGACTTCACCAAATATATGGCCGGGACCGTATATATGCAGGATCTGCTCCTTTCCCTCAAAAGAGATTTTAAATATTTTAATTTGGCCTTCCGCCACGATATAAAACCCTTCGCCTCTGTCACCTTCCTGGAAGATAATCTCTCCTTTGTTCACGCTCAATTCGCTGGCCAAATCGGCAAGGGCCGCACACTGGTCTTCTGTCAGCCCTGAAAAAAGGGGAATGATATGCAGATAATTTTCGATGCTTTGCCTCCGAAAAATATTTTTCAGTTATGGTTTGATTTGGGGCATCCGGATGACGGTAAAAAAAATTAAAGGCTTGATCCAGATCAAGGTTTCCTTTTTTTGTCTATAGTAACTTAAAGCCAGGATGTAAACCCAATTTGAATTTTAACAATGAAAGGTGTGACCCATGAAAGTTATCCGTAAAATTATAGAAATAGACGACGAAAAGTGTGATGGCTGCGGTAATTGCGTCCCCTCCTGTGCCGAAGGGGCTATTCAGATCATTGACGGGAAGGCAAAGGTCATTGCCGATAAATATTGTGACGGGCTTGGGGCCTGTCTTGGGGATTGTCCTAAAGGCGCGCTTAAGCTTATTGCGCGTCAGGCTGATGCGTATGATGAAGAAGCCGTACACGCAAGGCTTGATGCGCAAAAATCAGCTGCCGATAGCCCCAGATTTAAGGGTTGCCCATCACAGCAGGTAACAACGTTTCCCATCTCCCCGGTATCGGGAATGGGTATGGCAACTGCCGGATCCGCCGGCGCCTCAGCCCTGGGACACTGGCCGGTACAGCTTCGGCTGATTCCCGCCACAGCCCCATTTTTAAAAGATGCAAGCCTGCTGATTACAGCAGATTGCGTTCCCGTTGCTGCACCGTCGTTTCATTCAGATTATCTGAAGGGCAAGGTTGTCATGTTGGGCTGTCCCAAATTTGATGATGCTGAGCTTTATATTGACAAGCTTTCGGATATTTTTATCCGGAATAATATCCGGGAGATCACCATGATAGTCATGGAAGTTCCCTGCTGCTCAAAAATGAAATGGATCGTTGAGCGTGCCCTGGAAAAATCCGGTGAAAGAATTCCTGTTCACCAGGTAACCATTGCAACCACAGGCCAGGTCTTGTCTGAAACCCCCGCTTAAGTCCTTTTGGGCCGTGTAGCAGAGCCAATGACAGTTTAGCCTAACACCTGCCGGATCACGTCGTCCAGTTCTCCTGCGGTAAAGATTTTTATTTCCTGCTTGAGGCTGTCATCCATGGCGGAAATTTCGGCCTGTTTTTTCGCAGGAAAAATGATGGTCTTGATTCCGGCGGTTTTGGCCGCAAGCAGTTTCTCCCGAATGCCGCCCACCGGAAGGCTTCTGCCGCTTAACGTCACCTCGCCTGTCATGGCCGTATCCCTGGGGCAGGGAATCTCCTTTAAAAGGGAGGTCAATGCCACGGCAATGATCATCCCGGCTGACGGGCCGTCCTTGGGAATGGCTCCCGAGGGAACATGGACGTGGATATCCCGGCCCTGGAGAAAGTCTGCAGCCAGACCTAACTGTTCAGTATGGCTGCGGATGTAACTTAAGGCGGCCTGGGCCGATTCTTTCATTATCTTTCCGAGGTATCCGGTGAGGATCAAACGTTCTGCTCCCATCATCCGCGTGGTCTCAACAAAGATGATTTCCCCGCCGCTTTCTGTCCAGGCCAGGCCTGTGGCATCCCACGCGGTCCCTGGCCCCTGCAATTTCATTAAATAACGAGCCAATTTTGTTCGCCTTTTCGTTTGTGCCTTACGTTGTGTCAATCGGCACATATTTCAATTAAACCCTGATATTTTTGTATGAGACCCTTCCAAAGTGTAGTATTCTGATTTCTTAAATCCAACGATAGGAGATGCAACGATGAAGATGAAGAAATTACATAGGCTGGTTATTTTATCCTCTATTTTTTTCTGCGCTGCAATCTCATTAATCCCTTCAATCGTGATTGCTGATAACGATCACACCATTGCTCTGGTCATGAAAGCGTTAACCAACCCCTTTTTTTTAAAAATGGAACAGGGTGCCAAAAATTTTGCGAAAGAAAATGAAATTCCATTAGAGGTTTTTGGAATTATAAATGAAACTGACACATTCCACCAAATAAGTATTATGGAAAGTCTGATTTCAAGAAACATTGGTGCCATTGTGCTTACGCCGGCGGATTCAAAAAAATTGGTGCCTGTTTGTAAGAAAGCCATTAAAAAAGGAATTACAGTTATCAATATCGATAACCCATTAGACAATAATCTGCTTAGCAAAGAAGGGCTAAACATACCATTTGTAGGATCTAACAACCAGACGGGTGGTGAGCTTTTAGGACAATACATTAAGCAACAACTCAAAGGAGAAGGGCGTGTCATTGTCATTGAGGGGATTCGGGGGGTAGAAAATGCCGAACTTCGTAAATCAGGTTTTGTAAAAGCCGTTACAAAAAATTCTTCAATTTGGATTGTGGCATCAGAGTCGGCAAATTGGAAAACAGAAGAAGCGTTTTCTGTAACTATGAAATTATTGCAAAAACACCCTTCTATTGATGCGATTTTTTGTGCAAACGACAAGATGGCCATCGGAACATTACAGGCGATAGATATTTTAGATCTGAATAAAAAGATCCTCATTGCCGGATACGATAATATAGAATCTGTTAGAAATGAGATCAGACATAAAAAAATCCACGCAACAATGGAGCAGCATCCGGAACTTATGGGGGCATACGGTGTGATGCTCGCCCAAAAAAAAATAAACGGAGAGGCTGTTCCTGATAACCTGTCGACACCTTTAGATATTATCACTTACGAAACTTTTGGTAAAAAAGTCGCATTCTCCATTTCTGATATGAAAAATCCTTTTTTTGTATCAATGGCTGACGGTGCCCAAAAGGCAGCCGAACTATATGGCATTGAACTTATCATCAATAGTGCCGAGAATAGCGATTCAAAACAATTGATGGACTTGGCTGAATTTCAAAAGAGTCATCCCGATATCATAATTTTAAATCCCACAAATGCTGAGTCTGTCGTTCCGGGTGTTGAGATGGCAGTTATGAATAAAATACCGGTCATAACTGTGGATAGAAAATCCGCCGGCGGAAAAATCCTTTGTCATGTAGGCCCAGATAATTTTGAAGGTGGTAGAATGGCGGCTATATTGTTGGCCGATATATTAAAAGAAAAAGGAAATATTGTCGAAATCGAAGGCATTCCAGGAACATCATCATCTCATGATCGTGGCTATGGATTCAATGACGAACTAAAAAAATTTGATAATATAAAAATAATCGCCAGAGAAGCGGCAAATTTTGACCGGGAGCAAGCCAAACAAGTTATGAGTAAACTGCTGCGTGAGAATGTCTATTTCGATGCTGTTTTTGCACATAATGATAATATGATTCTTGGGGTGGCAGACGCATTATCCGAACGTAAATTATCCCAAAACAAAATTCTTGTCGGATTCGATGCAATGAGAGAGGCTGTTCAAGCTGTAAAAACAAAAAAGATAACAGCAACAATAGCGCAGCATCCCCAGAAAATGGGACGAATGGCTCTTGAAATAACGGCAAAGTATTTTCGAGGTGAAGAAATTCCATCCAATATTCCCCTAACTCTTTCCGTAATAAAAAAATAGGTATTCATTTGTTTAGAACAATCAGCAGCAAAATCAGCGCTATAGTAATCCTTCTTATCCTTTTATTCGTGGTGAATTATGGATTATTAACTTATTTTCTTAATGAGCAAGAAATATTAGCTACACAGATGTTGGAGATGTCTCAGGCTGAGAGAAAACTGCATGCGGTAAATGGTGGATTTTATGAAATTCGATTTTGGGAGAAAAAAGTTCTTGAAGAAAAAAATCCGGACGCTATTGCAAATTATGGCGCTTCAATTTCAAGTATAAAAACAGAGCTTAGAGAGTTAGAAGATTTTGAAACCAATAAAACGATTCAATCAAAATTGCATTCTATTCGGGCCGGGATTCTCCATCAAGAAACAATTTTTAATGAGGCACAACAATTAAAAACAACCCAGAATCTTCACAGGACAAGCCTGAATACAAGTTACCGATCGTTGAGTTCAAATATTTTGAATGACGATATGAGGCAATTCTTTAAGCCTCTCTTTAATTTAAACCATTTTTTTATCGTTTACATTATGCAGCAGGATGAACCTGTTTATAATTCATTAATCATGGTCGTTGATTACCTTTATAAAAAGATTGAACAAATACATCCATCTGACGACAGGACCAAGGAATATCTTTTATCTTTCAAAAATTTATTGCAGGAGGATTTCAAACTCGCGAATCTAATAAATAACACCGAAGAGCATTTTGAGTTAGTAAACACCGGTCTTCTCAATCAGTTTGATGATGTTTTTACGGAAGCATCAGCATTGTTCAAAAGTAAATATGTCGAGGCCGAATCTAAAAGAAACTATCTAAACAACATGGCGTTATTTTTAACGGTTATCAGTGTAACCCTAATGGGTTTTGTTTTCTATCTGTTTTCAAAAACGATTGTTACACCGATACGTTCTCTTGCTATGGTGATGCGTAAGGTCAGAGACGGGAATTTTGATGAAAGATTTTTTTGGGCTGGCAGTAAAAAAGATGAATTAATTGGATATGGATATCATTTCAATACAATGTTGGATACGCTTCAAGAACATGAGGCCTTGTTAAGGACACTTATTGAAACGATTCCCGATCTGGTATGGTTGAAAAATCCCCAAGGCGAATACTTATTATGCAACTTAAGATTTGAACGCTTTTTTGGCGCAAAACAAAAAGATATCATAGGAAAAACAGATTACGATTTTGTCGATAAAAAATTAGCGGATTTTTTTAAAAAAATGGATCTGGCAGCAATACGCGCTAACGAACCGTATATAAATGAGGAAGAGATAGTTTATGCGGATGATGGACACAAAGAACATCTTGAAACAATAAAAACACCCGTGTTTGATTCGGAAGGTAATCTTAAAGGGGTTCTCGGGATTGCAAGAGATATCACTGAAAGGAAGAAAAACGAAGAAGAAAAAATTCAAGCATACTTAGCCCTTGAAGAACATAAAAAATTAGCTCTGGTTGGGAAAATTGCGGGGAAAATGGCTCATGATTTCAATAATATCCTTGGAATCATAATGGGGCAATCCGAGTTAGGCTTGCTCAGGTGTAAAGAACAGGAAACGTTAAAAATATTTCAGGTTATATTCGATCAATCTTTGCGGGGAAGAAATTTAACCAAGAATTTAGTTGCGTTTGCCAAAGATCAAGAACCCAAATACGAGTATTTTTATCTTAATGAAAAAATAGAACTGGTGCTAAATTTGTTAGAAAAGAATTTAGAAGGGATTGAAATTAGAAAAGAGGGATTGTCTGAGAATATAGATTTTCTTGCTGATCCGGGAATGATAGAACATTGTCTTGTAAATATTTTTCAAAATTCTATTCACGCATTGAGTAAATCTGAAAATCCGTTTATTTCTGTCCAACTTCGACAATCGAATGGAACAGTCATTGTAATGATCAGTGACAATGGCTGTGGAATCCCTGAGGCGCATATTGATAAAATTTTTGAACCGTCTTTCTCTCTTAAGGGCAGTAGAGATGTCTTAGCATCTTATGAGAGCACGATAAAAGGTTCCGGTTATGGAATGGCAAACGTTAATAAATGTATTGAGCTTCATAAAGGCAACATTACGGTACACTCTCAATTAAATATCGGCACTACAGTTGAATTGAGTTTCCCATTAATTAGAAGAAAACTCACAAAAGAAGAGAAGATGGCTATAAAAAATGAGGGTTGCCATAGCAATAAAAGGATTCTGTTAGTTGAAGATGAGATTCAAATTGCAGAAGTTCAGCGTTTTGTTTTGACAAATGACCCGTGTAATCACATCGTTGATGTAGCACATACAGGAGAAGCTGCTTTAAAATTTCTTGCTAAGAATGAGTATGATTTGATAAGCCTTGATTATATGTTGCCCGGGAAGATAAATGGTAAAAATATGTATGACCATATTAGATCAGAAAATAAAACAACCCCTATTTTATTCATTTCCGGTAATATAGAATTTTTGGAGTCTATAAAAGATTTAAAAAGAGACGATTGTTTTGTTGATCACGTTTCCAAACCTTGTCAAAATATCGTCTATTTAAACAGCATAAATGTGCTGCTTGATAAAGCGAAAAGTTGATGAAATTTAAAAAAAGAAAAACCGGATTGAAGTTTGCAACACTTGGCGCGACATTTGTATGGCCAGGCCGCGTTTGTTTTAAATGCATTTGTATTTTAGAAGAAACATGTTAATATCCGATCGAAATTGGATTCAGGTACCGGGAATTAGGCCCCCAAATATCAATAATTCCAGTTGCCTGGCAACATTAAAAAATAAAATTCAGGATAGAGCAGATGAAATATAATAATGAAAGAGCTCGGATCGGCCATATCTCTTTTTGGGGTTTTTGCCGTCATATTAGTTTGAAAATATTAAGATCCGTCCTGGCCTGGGGGATTCTTTTTTCTTTGACCATGATCCCTTCCGGCGCCATGGCCCAAAACGAAGGTGACCTTGCAGACGGTCTGTATGCAAAAATGGATACGGATAAAGGAACCATTCTTCTTGAGCTTTTTTACAAACAGGCCCCGTTGACTGTTACCAATTTTGCAGGGCTTGCTCTGGGAAAAATGGATACAGATGTTAAAAAGGGCGAAAAGTTTTACGATGGACTGACATTTCACCGGGTGATTCCGGATTTTATGATCCAGGGTGGAGACCCCCAGGGCACGGGCCGGGGAGGTCCAGGATACCGGTTCCAAGATGAGTTCAGTCCTGAATTAAAACATGACGCTCCCGGAATTTTGTCCATGGCCAATGCAGGTCCGGGCACCAATGGCAGCCAGTTTTTCATTACCCACAAAGCCACCCCTTGGCTGGACGGCAAACACACGGTGTTCGGCAAGGTGATCAAGGGGATGACGGTGGTCAATGCCATAGAAAAAGAGGATAAAATTAAAACCTTTGCCTCATCCCCTACTGCCAGAATCTCAACGGTTTTAATTTTATCCTCTTTTTCT
>NZ_DDYV01000247.1:0-37959 GCF_002348205.1 Desulfobacter sp. UBA2225
TAATTCCTGTTAACAAATAAGTAAGATGTCCCCATATTTAAATTCCTGTTAACAAATAAGTGAGATGTCCCCAGATTTAGAGTGCATTTTAATTGTTGAAATGTAAGGATAAAATCAAGGTTTGACCCCGTGCCCCCCTGTCAGCACCCTACTCCCCTCATACATAACGTTTTCAGCCTTGCCCCCTTTTCAATTTCAATGGACTCTTTCAGCGATTCGCAAACCACACCCGATAATCTTCGATAAGTTGAGTGTTGGCTGATTGCTTGTCAATTACCGCTAATTCACAAAGCGGACAATCATATTTTCTGCGACCCAACCGCAGTGCCACAATAACACCATACCAGTCATCAATTAACGTAATTTTTTTGACACTCACCCGATCTCCTGACCGCAATGGTCCTCGTTCCTGCCATTCATCAACCTCAGCGTCAAATGGAAAGGTCAAATGCTCTTCAAGATAAGCTCCCCATCGTTTCATCACCGCCATCTCGTTTCCATGATCAACTCCGCGTAAGATTTGCTGAATCCGTTTACCTTGGTCACCTAACCAACTATAGCTTTTGTACAAAACCAGCTTAAGCTCTTTTTGGGCATGCTTCACGTCTTGTTCAGTATCTCTTGCTGTTGTCACCTCAATGTCATCAGGATACAATCCCATTTGTGTCCAGTCTAAACCCTCTTCCTCAGAGGCTTCAATGGATGACGCTGGCATCTCTCGAAGCGTGATACTATCCCACTCAATATCGATGATCGTTGGCCCATCTTCCTGGGGTCTGATGTGAAGAATTCTCCCTTGCCATCCTTCAAGGCTGAAGGCTTCGGTATCAGGATCAAGTACATCCGGTTTTACCCTAACCGAATCGCCAATCTTAAATGAAATTTTGCTGTTATTCATACTCCGTTTTCTCCTTATATATTTAGAATACTTGCAAAATTTTTCAATTAATTCAGATAACATAGTTGACTGAGCACTAATGATATTTTTTTGCCAATAAAGCATCTATGGCCGATTTGCAAACGCAACTTACTCCTACATACGAAACCTCCTCATGCAACAGATGCAGAAAAGGCAAACCGGCCATCAAGCTCCAACGCCAGCTGGTCACCTGATTTCAACGCGGCCACACCGGCCGGGGTTCCGGTAAGTACGACATCGCCCGGCAACAGCGTAAAAAAACCGGACATATAGACGATCAAGTCAAAGATTTTGTTAATCATCAACTTTGTACTCTCATCCTGGCGAACCTGGCCATTCACTTCCAGTTTCAAGCGCGTATCCTGGGGGTTTGGAAGGTCATCAGGTCTAATAAATGGAGAGATCGGACAGGAACCATCGAACGCTTTTGCCTTCTCCCAGGGCAGGCCTTTCTCCTTGAGGGATTTCTGTATATCCCGCAATGTCAAATCCAATGCAATCCCATAACCGACAACCGCAGCCTCAACCGCTTCCCGCCCTACCCTGCTGATCTTTTTGCCGATCAACACCGCCAACTCCGTCTCATTGTGGCAATCCTTGGTAAAGTCAGGAATGACAATGGGCTGGCTGATGGGTTGCAGCGATGTTGCCGGTTTGATAAACAAAATAGGTTCCGTGGGCATGGGATTGTCCAGTTCCTTGATATGATCCACATAGTTGCGACCGACACAAACCACCTTTCCCACCGGCAGTTCGCACACCGATCCGTCGTTAAATACATGCTGATAGTTCATAATTTCCTTTTGTGCTTAATGTTATCAATTTTTCAACGACAAAAGTGCCGGAGAGTGATCCACCAAATATTCTGCAAGCGCATCGACCTCTGAATAAACACGAGAATCCAGCCGTTTCAACCAGCGTTTCGGTATGCCCTCGACCCCATAAAGAGCACCGGCAAGCATCCCGGCCAGTGCGCCGGTCGTATCCGCATCTCCCCCCTGGTTTACCGTGCCGATGAGGCAATCTTCAAAGTTGTCCGTTGAAAATAAAAAATGGAAAACGGTCTGCACCGTATCAACAACAAAGGCTGAGCTTTTACCTGGATACGGATCATAACAAAAATCCGGATGTTCATTCACAAAACCTTTGGTCTGCATCAGAAGCGGACCCAATTGACCACCCATCATGGCCTCGTGAAGTAGACGACCAAAAAAGATACATGCTGTATCAGACAAAGGGTTATTGTGGGTCAGGTGGGCCTGTTCCACCACATATTGGTCAAGGGATTCTTCATTTCCCAGTGTGTAGAGTGCAACGGGAAGCATGCGCATCAAGGCCCCGTTTCCGGCACTCCAACGACTCGGTGGCGCTTCAAGGGTTTGGTACAGAATGTAGTTTCTGATTCCCCTTGCACATGTGGAGCCGACATCAATCGGGCGGCCTTTCACCCAATTGGCAAATTCATCTGCAACGGCGGTAAGATTCCATCCCTGGGAATCTCTAATAGCCCGTCCGATACAAATCGACATTTGGGTGTCATCGGTCACTTGACCGGCTTTGAGATACAGCCACCCTTTACCAATGATCTGTTTATGTACACCATATTGTAATTTGATTTCCTGGGGTGTCATGAATTCGGTTGTCGCTCCCAAGGCATCTCCAATGGCAAGACCGACAAAGGCCCCCTTTGCCCTCCCCACAATTTGCTTTCTGTCAGGTATTCGAACCGATTTCATGAATGATGCTTTCCCTATTATTATATGATCCGTCTGGAAATATCGTACACACCACCAATGACCAACACTTCCTCCTCCCCCTTTAGTATCCCGGCATGAAGAAAAGCACCATCAAAAAAAATTTTTGAAACAGGCACCCTGGCTTCAATAACAAATGTTCCAAATTCCCAAGCCCGTTCAAAATCATGGGTAAAGGAGTTTAAATTATTGAGCCGGACCACACCTTTACCCGTCTTCTTGTCCCATTCAAGCAGTTCATGGTCGTAAAACCCATGAACGCCTCTGAAAAGGGTGATGTGGGTAGTATCCGGATCGCGACGTTTCATCTCGTACTGAACAAATTCATAGAGAAGATCCAGTTGGTTAAAAATACCGTTGGTTCTCGCTGAGCCTTTCATGCGGTCTTTCATGTATGATAAATACTCTTTACTCTCTTTCCCGTTGATCCGGCCGCCATGATAAATTGGGGGCAACCCCATCCTCGTCTGCACCCACCCCTTCAAGACAGCCCCTTCAACGGAATCGGCATCAAAGAGCCAGCCCCGAAGAAATCTTAAGTAACTGTGTTTTATACTGAGCAGCTGACCCACATTACCTTTTTCCCGCCATTGGTGAAGATGAAACGCAACCTCCATATAATCTTGAAATATTCTCGCCCTTTCTTCCCAGCTGGAGAGGGCATCCAGCTGTTTGAAAAAATGGGCATGAGTAGCCCGTACACCATGAACACTTAACGACGTAGGATTGGCGTTGAATTCGCGGGAACCAATGACCCACGACGGCACACTGCACAAGCTGTATTGATAATGATAATGGGACATAAATTATTCTATAAAAACCTTCACACTGTTTAACGGGTTATGGGACTAATCAAAACACACCTTCTAAGTAAGGGTCAATCAGATACTTTAGATAGCAAGTAACAATATTTATATAGCTATCCTATTGGAATATCAATTATCTATGGGGCGAAGTTTTACCAGACTTTAGAACCAGGGTAAAGATGATCTCCAGATTATTTCATGGGAATTGTCGATAACGGCATTATTTCTTCTGTCTTCCTTGATAAATGAACAGGTATACCATATAACAGCCGTGGGTGGACCTGGTCTATCAACGCCTGGACCCGACCCACGACAAAAACTCTGCTTAACATTCAACTATTGTTTTTATGATACGGACAAAATCAGACAAAGTATTAGCAGACTCGACCCTGAAACACATGGGAATAAAAAAACCGGTTCCCGGGTTCAATATCGGTATTCCCCTACTGTCAAAGGAAACCATGCCATGCTGCTGACACAGACCATTACATTTCCTGCAGCTTTTGCGGCAGGCCTTCTGTCGTTTCTCTCCCCTTGCGTGCTGCCGCTGATCCCGGCCTATTTCAGCTTTATCACAGGACTCTCTTTAGATGAACTGACCGCCGACAACAAAGAAGTACGCAAAAAGGTAATCCTCTCCACCCTGGCCTACGTGGCCGGATTCTCCTTTATTTTTATCCTGTTCGGGGCATCCGCCTCGTTTCTTGGCGGGCTTGCCTCCCGGTATTCCTGGGCTGTGCGTTATGTGGGGGGCGGCATCATCCTGATTTTCGGGCTGCATCTGCTGGGTATCATCAATATTAAAAGTTTTCAGTTCGAACGTAAATTTCATTTCAAGGAGACACCTTTTCATCTGTTGGGCACATTTTTGATCGGGATGGCGTTTGGCGCGGGATGGAGCCCGTGCATCGGCCCCATGCTGGGCAGCATTCTCATTGTGGCGGGCAGCCAGGAGACCATCCTTAAAGGGGTGCTGCTGCTGGCAACCTATTCTGCAGGTATGGCTCTGCCTTTTATTGTCATATCCATCTTCATCAACTCCATGCTCAGTTTCATGAAAAAGGCCACCCGGGCCATGGGCATTATCAATAAATGTGCAGGCGGGCTTCTCATTATCATTGGTCTGCTTTTGATCTTTGACAAGTTCCGGCTTCTGGCAGCCTTTTAACCGAACACATATTGACATACGCCTGATCGTTTTTATCCTAACATAAATAAGCCGAAAGTCTGGCTGATAATTAAGAACGTCAACCCATGAACCCATGGAAAAGGATAATAAAATGATAAAGCATTTAAGTGTCGAAGGAATGTCCTGCAAACACTGCGTGAACCGGGTTAAAAAATATCTGGAAACCGTTGGCACCAATGTATCTGTGGACCTTGAAGGAAAAAAGGCCGATTTCAATGCCGGAAGCGATGTGGATATGGCCACAGTGATCAAGGAGATCTCTGAATTTGGGTTCACGGTTAAGGAAATCTGAGGTGCCATGACCACTACCCATGAAATAAAAGTATACGGCATGATGTGCATGCATTGTGAAAATACGGTCAAAAAAGCCCTGGAAAAATTTGACGGGGTCAGTGATGTATCGGCGTCATTTGAACAGGAAATCGTCACCCTGAAACTGGAAAAAGGCACCGCATCATTGGATGAACTCAAGGCCGCAATTGGGAACGAAGGCTATGCCCTGACCCGGGAAGCGGCTGCCGAGGATGATGATGAACCGGCAGACCAGGCCAATACAAATACCGAAAGACCGGATGAAAGAGCTGCCCTTCGCAACCTCACCTTCTATATCCAGGGCATGCATTGTGCCAACTGTGCCCTGGCCATTGAAAAGGCATTTGCAAAAACAGAAGGCATCGCAGACACAACCATCAACCTGCCCCTTGAAAAGGGTTTTGTTTCCTATGATCCGGCCCTGATGGATGATCAAAAGGTCCTGGATGTGGTTAAAAATGCCGGCTACAGCGCATCCCTTGAAATGAATCAGGGCCAGACGGCCGACCGCCGGGAAAGATTCAGATTCCTGTTTGCACTATGTGTCACCGTGCCCATGATGGTCATCATGCATGTTATGCCCTTTGGGACTGTGGTCACAAATATTATCCTTTGCATCATGGCTACGGCTGTCATGGCGGTTTCCGGCCGGACCTTTTTTGAAGGGGCCTATTATTCGCTCAAAAACCGGCTGGCCAACATGGATGTGCTTATCAGCTTAGGGGTCAGCGCCGCATATTTTTACAGTCTTTTTTCCCTGGTCTTTATAGATGCTTCCCAGATGCTGTTTTTTGACAGCGCGGCCATGCTCATCACCTTTATCATGATCGGCAAAATGCTTGAGGCAAGAGCCAAGGGAAAAACCGGCCAGGCACTCAAAACCCTGCTGGCGTTGAATGCAGATACGGCCAGGGTTATCAAGGAGGGCAAGGAACGTGTTGTGGATGTTTCCATGGTCGTACCCGGCGATACGGTCCGGGTATTGGCCGGAGAAAAGATCCCCGTGGATGGCGAAATCCTCAGCGGAGAAACCGCCGTGGATGAATCCATGCTCACCGGTGAATCCTTTCCGGTTGAGAAATCGGTGGGAGATTCCGTCACAGGAGCCACCATAAACCTCTCCGCGGCGATCACAATGGCCACCACGCGCACCGGCAGCGACACGGTATTGTCCGGCATCATTAAAATGGTAGAGGATGCCCAGGCAGACAAGGCTCCGATCCAGAGAGTGGCCGACACGATCTCCAACATTTTTGTACCTGTGGTGACGGTTGTATCCCTGATCACCTTTGCCGTTTGGTACATTACAGCCCCAACGTTTATCCCGTCCGGTTCCACCCCGTTTTTATTTGCCTTTGAACGCATGATTGCCGTTCTTGTCATTGCCTGCCCCTGCGCCCTGGGGCTTGCGACGCCCACAGCCATCATGGTGGGGTCGGGCCTGGGTCTTAACCGGGGTATCCTGTTTAAAAAAGGTTCTGCTTTGGAAAACATCTCCCACCTGGATATAATCCTGTTTGATAAAACAGGCACCCTGACCACGGGAAAACCTTCTGTCACAGGTGTATTTCCTGCCAAAAGGATTACGGAAGAACAATTGCTGTCCTGGGCCGCCAGTGCGGAAATCAATTCCACCCACCCCCTGGCACCGGCGGTTACAGGCTTTGCCCGAGAAAAGGGAATCGAGCCTGAAGCCACATCGAATTCAAAAGAGATCTCGGGCCGGGGCATAGAATGCCGCCTTGACGGCCAACTGCTCAGGGCCGGCAACATGGCTTTGGTCGCAGATGAGAACATCCCCGATGATATCCGCACCAAGGGTCGGGAATTGTCAAACCAGGGGAAGAGCCTTGTCTTCATCAGCCTGGATCACCAGGTTAAGGGGGTGATTGCCCTGGAAGACCGCATCAAACCCGAAGCAAAGGACGCCATTGAGCAATTGAATACCGCAGGTATTCAGACCGTCCTGGTGTCCGGGGACAATAAAGCTGCAGCCCTTTGGGCAGGCCGCCAGGCCGGCATCCGGGAAGTGGCTGCCGAGGTCATGCCCGAAGATAAAATCAACCAGGTGAAAAAATGGCAGGAAAAGGGATTAAAGGTGGGCATGGTGGGAGACGGCATCAATGACGCCCCGGCCCTTGCCCAGGCAGACATCGGCATTGCCATTGGTTCGGGCACGGATGTGGCTAAGGAGACCTGTGAGGTGGTGCTGGTAAAAAATAATCTAAAAGACGTCTACCGGGCCGTACGATTGGGAAAAAAAACCCTTTCCACCATAAAACGCAATTTTTTCTGGGCCTTTTTCTACAATATTTTGATGATTCCGCTGGCTGCAGGCATCCTGTATCCGGCATTCAGACTATCATTAACCCCGGAAGCGGCTAGTATCGCCATGTGGTTTTCATCCCTCTCCGTTGTGGGCAACTCCCTCTTGCTTAACCGGTTTGGAAGGCACCTGGATGATTAAAACCCAAGGACCGTATCTCTCCGGACAAGATTTCAAATTCTTGATCATCTTTCCATTCCTGGCTATACTTCACGTGTAAGAAAGCAAATTCCTATATCTAAACTATAAACTAAGGTGATGTATGAACAGATCAAAAATACTCGCTCTGCTTATGCTTGTCAGCAGCGCATTCCTCCTTTCGGGGTGTATGGTTCCGGCTGACGGCTACCATTCTGATCCCTATTACAGTTCCAGTGTGGTGGTCGTACCAGCCTTGCCCTACACGGTAAACTTGTACGAACGGCCCTACTACAGCCACCATGGCTATTACTATTTCTATAACAATCAACGTTGGTACTACAGCAGGACCAGAGGCGGAAACTGGATCGCGTTGCCGCGTACGCACTGGCCACGTGACACCAGATGGAAGGGACGCCATTACCATAACGATCACCGCGATCATAAATACGATCAACACGACAGGCGGCCGCCAAAGGACCCAAAACATCGGCCCCAAGAGAATCCACGTTGGAACGACAAAAACAAACATAAAAACGACTCTCTCCACAGGGACCCACGGTATAATGAAAAGAACCAGCCCAAAAGATATCCACACAACAAAGACCCGCGTCGAGAGGATCCTCGTCGGTTACAAAAGGATAAAAGGCCAAAAGAGGGACGGCATGATCAAATAGACCCGCAGAAACATCATCCAGGAAAGCGGGCCATGGATCCACGTCAACATGATCGCAACAAAATGAAACAGGAACAAAATGAGCACAATCAACGCAAGAGGCATCCTCTCCAGAATAATAGAAACCCCCAGGACGGCAAAAACCCCACTGGAGAAGAAGAGGAAATAAACCCCGATGCACCTCAATTTAAGCGTCGTTGAAGAGACCGGCATCATGGTCACGGCAGTTACAAAAACGATTAAAAAGGATCTCTTAGGGGCTGTTTTTACCCAGACCGCTTGGCAGTCATCCCTAAAATTTTGACCTCAATTACGGCAGTTTCGGCCAGCTCCTGCGCCTCAAATTCAAAGGTGCGGGAGCTGTATTGGGCCATAATACAATTGAATATGATGCCGTCAATCTGATCCTGATCGGTTATCTGTTTTTCTTTTCTTCGCACAGTACCATCTGCCTTAATCGTTTAAATTCCTGTTCATTCACACCTGCTGTTCCCAAAGGACGTTTGGCGCTGTCATGGCAGTCAGAACCCCCGGTGACAAGCAGATCATATTTTTCAGCCCAGGACAAAAGCAGCACCTGATGTTCCGGTGAATGGCCCGGATAATGGACCTCAAGGCCTTTGACGCCGGCGTCCAGCACCTCGGACAGCAGACGCGTCACGATTTCCAAAGGCGGCAGCACCTCCTTGTAATGTCCCTCGCCGGGAAAAGAACCGGCAGCCGGGTGAGCCAGCACAGCGACCACAGGTTCACTTTTTATAAACCCTTTTACCTGTTCAAGGTCCACCCCCGAAGGCAGATAGGCGGGACTGTCATTACCGATGATCCGGGTAATGGTATCTTTGTCTGAAATACCCAGTCTCTCTGCCAGGGCCATGGCAAAATGGCGGCGGGAGACATTATCCGAATATGCGGCAATCTCTTCAAAGGCAAGATCCCTTGACAACAGGGGCGATTTTCCACCGGGCCCGAACACCTCGTTAATCTTCTCAATCCTTGCCCGGACAAGTCTCTCTCCCCGCCCTCCGGCCAGAAGGGTTTTAAACCGTGTGACAAACCCCGAATCTTTTAACATCGCGCTTGAAAAATAGGTCAGCACGTGAAGGGTTCCCGTGAAAAACGCCCGTTTGAAGCGCACGGAGATCTCAACACCCGGGAAGACCTCTACACCCTGTGTTTTTCCCGCATCCAGTGCAGTTTCAAGTCCATCCAGGGTGTCATGGTCGGTCACGCCTAAAACCTTTATACCCATACCTGCGGCCAGGGCCACAAGATCGCCAGGGGAAAAATCCCCGTCAGATGCGGTGGTGTGATTATGCAAATCTGCAAATATATGTGCCATCAACGGCCTCCTGCTAATATCATGTTACCTAAATTATACAATGTTCATTATTTTATCATAATTTATCCTTACCCGGACATCTTTTCTTTTTTTAACCAATTTGTAATATTTTATTTATTTTTGACAGATTAAATGGTAGAAGTGAGGATTTAAACGTTGACAATCCATAACCATCCGGACTTAATTACTTATGGACCCTTTACATACCCTTGGGAAAATCAGTTCTCCCGATCAGGCCCTAAATCTGTTTGCATCAAAACTTGACCGTACACAATTGGCAAAAATTGCCAAGATCAAACACCCGAATGTACTGATCCGTATCGCCAACGCCATTGTCCTTTGCAGGCCGTCAAAAGTATTTATCAATACCGGATCGGAAGAAGACAAGGATGCCATCCGGAAAATTTCCATTGAAAAGGGCGAGGAACGCGCCCTTGCCATGGACGGGCACACCATCCATTTTGATCTGGCCCGTGAACAGGGCAGGATCGTGGACCGCACCTATTACATTGCCGAACCCGAGGACCTGGTATCCAGCCTTGCCAACCGCATGCCCCCCGAACAAGCGGTAAAAGAAATTGAAAGCAATATGTCCGGCATCATGGAAGATCTGACCATGATTGTAGGATTTTACATGAGAGGACCTGTGGGGTCCCCTGTATCCAACCCCGCCTTAGAGCTGACATCCTCAGCCTATATATCCCACAGCGCAGAGCTGCTTTACCGAAACACCTTTAATGATTTCGACCACGAAGTTGAACAAAAAGGATATTTTTTCACAAATGTACACTCCGAAGGCCTGAATCGTACCGAGGATCTTCCCCATGCGCGCGTGTTCATGGACCGGAAGTACCAGACCACCTATGCCTGGAAATGTACCTATGCCGGCAATACCCTCCTGCTTAAAAAGGGCAATCACAGATTTGCCGTGGACAAAGCCGTATACCGGGACCGGGGCAGGGAGTTGTCCGAACATATGTTTATTACGGGCATCAGCGGACCGGATGACCGGACCACCTGGTGTGCAGGCGCAGCGCCTTCCGGATGCGGAAAAACAACCACAGCCATGGCCGGAAATGTGTTTATAGGCGATGACCTGGCCCAGATGTGGATTGCCCAAGACGGCAGCATCCGAACCGTAAACCCGGAAAACGGGATATTTGGAATTGTGGAAGGTGTGAACGCTGAAGGCGATCCTTTATTAATGAAAGTATTGCGGCAGCCTGGATACGAAGTGATCTGGTCAAATGTCCTTGTCGATGAAAAATCCAAACCCCACTGGATTGGCAATATGGAACCTGCCCCTGAAAAAGGAATCAACTTCCAGGGTGAATGGTACCAGGGAAAAACCAATGAGAAGGCAGAACCCATCCCCATATCCCATCCCAATTCCAGATACACCCTGGCTTCGAAAAATCTTGACAACTACTCGCCTGAAGCAGCCAACCCGAAAGGCGTGGTCACACGGATATTTACATATTCAGGCAGGGACGAGGACACCATGCCGCCGGTGTGGGTGGCAAAGACCCCGGATGCCGGTGTGGTCATCGGCGCATGTATAGTATCTGCGACCACGGCCACAGAGGTCGGGGTCACAGGCATTAAACGCGCACCATGGGCCAACGCTCCCTTTATCCCCGGTGCGTTAGGTGATTACATGGATGCCCAGTTCAAATTCTTCAACAACCCTGACATCAGCAAACCTTTCAAGCCGGTTATGGCAGGTCTGAACTATTTTCTGACCCACCGGGCCAGGGGCGGCGATTCAGACAAGCTTCTCGGAGAGAAACGGGATGTCAAAGTGTGGCTGGCCTGGCTGGAAAGATATGCCCATAACGAAGTTGAATACCTGCCCACCCCCATCGGCAACCTGCCCGCCTACAATGATCTGGCCAGACTGTTTAAGCAAATTATTGACAAGGACTATCCCAGGTCCCTTTATGACATGCAGTTTGCTCTGTACACGGTAAAAATTATCCAGCGCATTGAACTTCAGGAAAAGGCATACGCAAAGGAAGAGAATATTCCGGAAAAACTGTTTGAAATCCTGACAGCTCAGAAAACGGCCCTTCTGGATCTGAAGGAAAAAGCAGGGAATGTCATTACCCCGGATTATTTTGAAAACCTGCATTGATACTGATAGTATAAATATATTTTGAAGAGTAAGCGCTTGTTTGGCAATTGATGAATCCGCTGCAATGAAAAAGCGCCTGATCATAACTGATCAGGCGCTTTTTTTGTGGAAAGACAACCAGCCGGAAAGCTATTATTTTATCATACGCCTATTTAGACGGCATATAAGCTAAATTTGCATCCAGCTTATCATCCCATGGCAGACCTTCATTTACCCATCCCCCAGTTTTTCTCTGTCCATAAAATGCGCTGTTTTTATTTTCTACTTTATCGCATTCAAATCCACCCAGCAGACTAAAAAGCTTTTCTTTAGAAAAACCAACCTTTTTTTCTTCTATTTCATTGGTTGAAAATTTTAAAGGGATATTATAAGAGCCTGTTGGGCACCCTAATTTTTTTCTACGCAAAAAAACCGCTAAAAACAACATGATTTTACATTTTTTTCTTGATTTAAATAATTATATACAAGTCTATACCGGGTTTCTACTTGATTTTAGGCAAAGTGTTCAATAAGATACACATTTACCTAATTTATTAATGACATTTGCCTTTATAAATTATATTCAACACCCAAATTAGGAGGATAATAATGGCAAAAATAGTGCATCGTGAGGAATTGGCTCAGGGAACCATTATCCTCAACGAAATAGAAGCGCCCCGCATAGCCAAAAAGGCCAAACCCGGCCAGTTTGTCATTCTTCAGGCAGACGAAACCGGCGAACGTGTCCCGTTGACCATGGCGGACACGGACCCTGAAAAAGGAACCATCACAATTATTTACATGGTTGTCGGCAAATCCACAGCCCGGTTCAAGGATCTTAAAGTTGGTGAAAAATACTATGCCCTCATTGGTCCTTTGGGTGCGCCTACCCATATTGAAAAGATAGGAAAGGTCGTCTGCGTAGGCGGCGGCACCGGCATTGCCGTTCTGCATCCCATCGCACGGGCAATGAAGGAAGCCGGTAACGAGGTCATAGCCATTCTGGGTTCCAGAACTTATGATCTGCTCATCCTGGAAGAAAAGATGAGGCAAGCCTCTAATACCCTGCATATCTGCACCGATGACGGTTCCAAGGGCCATCACGGATTTGTTACGGATGTGCTCAAGGAAACCATTGAAAAAGAGGATATTGCCCTGGTTGTAGCCATTGGTCCGATTCCCATGATGAAATTCTGCAGCCTGATCACCAAGGAAAAAGGCGTCAAGACCATGGTCAGCCTGAACCCCATCATGGTTGACGGCACGGGCATGTGCGGCGGATGTCGAGTATCAGTAGGCGGGAAGACTAAATTTGCCTGCGTGGATGGCCCTGAATTTGACGGGCACCAGGTGGATTTTGATGGACTAGCCAAACGACTTGCATCATATACGGAGGTTGAGAAACAGTCCATGGATGCTTACAACAAATGCAAATGTGATGCAGATTAATGCGCCCGTTTCTGGGATATATGGAGAGACAAATGACTGATAAAAAAGAGAAAGTTGATCGTGTAGTGATGCCGGAGCAAGACCCGGACGTCAGGCGCAGAAATTTTTTGGAAGTTCCCTTAGGTCTTACCGAAGAGATGGCAATAACCGAAGCCAAACGCTGTCTGCAGTGCAGAAAACCTGCCTGCATGGATGGATGCCCGGTTTCCGTATCCATTCCTGCGTTTATAAAATGCATAGCTGAGGGTGATTTTTCCGCGGCCGCCCGAAAACTTTGGGAACGTAATGCCCTTCCCGCAGTCTGCGGCAGGGTATGTCCCCAGGAAGAACAATGTGAAGGCAAATGCCTGCTCGGCAAAAAAGAAAAACCAGTTGCCATTGGTTATCTTGAACGCTTTGCTGCGGACTGGGAACGTAAACACGGTACCGGTGAAATACCGCCTGTAGCGAAAAAAACCGGCAAAAAAGTGGCGGTTATCGGTTCCGGCCCCTCCGGACTGACCGTTGCCGGAGATCTTCTGGCCAAAGGCCATGATGTCACTATCTTTGAAGCATTTCACAAACCCGGCGGGGTTCTGGTGTACGGTATTCCAGAATTCCGTCTGCCCAAGGAGATCGTTGCATCGGAAGTGGCCACCCTTGAAAAAATGGGGGCAAAGATTGAATGCAACACGGTCATCGGTGCCACCGTCACCATCGACGAACTGTTTGATGAAGGTTATGATGCGGTATACATCGGTGTAGGTGCAGGGCTCCCCAAATTCATGAACCTGCCCGGCGAAAACCTCATAGGTATTTATTCGGCCAATGAGTACCTGACCCGGACCAACCTGATGAAAGGGTATCTATTCCCGAAATATGACACCCCCATTGCCCGGGGTAAACATGTCGTGGTGCTTGGCGCAGGCAACGTGGCCATGGACTCTGCCAGAACCGCCATGCGTTTAGGGGCAGAGTCGGTCAAGGTTGTTTACAGACGATCCAGGGATGAGATGCCCGCAAGAAACGAGGAACTGCACCATGCGGAAGAGGAAAAAATTGAATTTATGCTCTTGACCAATCCCACCCGATTCCTCGGAGATGAAAATGGAAGGTTAACCGGCATGGAATGTCTGAAAATGGAACTGGGGGAGCCTGATGCTTCCGGCCGCCGCCGGCCGGTCCCCATTGAAGGCAGCGAGTTCAAAATAGAGTGTGATCTGGTTGTTGTGGCTGTGGGATCCAACGCCAACCCGCTGCTCACCAATACCACCCCGGACCTGAATTTAAACAAATGGGGTAATATTGTTGCAAATCCCGTCAACGGCAAGACTTCCAAAAGAGCTGTCTGGGCCGGCGGCGACATCGTTACGGGTGCGGCCACAGTCATCCTTGCCATGGGTGCAGGCCGTGCTGCAGCCACCTCCATCCATGCGTACCTGACCCTTGGGTGGTAATTTTTTATAGCTCGTGTTTGAACAAAAGATAGCCCATTTGCGACGTTGCATAAAAATTTAAAATCCTCACAACCGCGAGGTTGCTCCGGTTTTAAATTTTTATGCGCTTGCATCCGGGCAACTTTTCATCCCACGGATTTCATTTCGGGCACGACTCTATTCAGGTTGAATAAATACTTTATGGTCCACCAGGGACAGGGAATGAATCTTTCCTTTTATAAATTTTTGTTCGCCAAAAATCGACACCAGCCGGATACCCTCTTCTTCGGGCTCCACCTTGTCCACAGACTCCAAAAACAGGGATTCCTGTCCACTCTTGTCCACGAGATATGCATTTGCTTCACACATAATATGCACTCCTGATCTTTAGATCTTTTAACGGGTCTTCTTCCGGTTTTGACTTTTTGGAAAACACCCACGATAAATATATTTAACGACAACCCAAACCCGTTGCTATGACAAGGGGAAATGAACTTCCAACAATTCATCCACCAATTGGGGTAAAGGAGAACCCACCATCCCTAAAATAGCGATATTCTCCTGGGACAAGGGCAAAAGCACCTTTTTTGCCGGGGAAGATGATACGGCTTCGGCCATCTGGGGGGTTACCTCTCCCATCATAGAATGGGGCATGATAATCCCCACGGTGCCGATAATCATATCAGCATTCTTAACCGTCTGCACAATGGCGTTGGTGCCGGAAGCGCCCTTGTTGGCACGGGCTTTAAGCATCTGGGCAGTAGCAATGGCATTTGTGCCAAGGGCAATCACCTCAACGGATTCCTCGAACCGTTCCTTGATCCGCTTGATTATGGTTGATCCGATACCGCCACCCTGACCATCGATAACACACACTTTTTTCATGTTTTTTCCTGTTAAATTACAAGGCAGACTTGCTCCCAGACCGCTTTGGCTATGTTGTCCACAGAATTATTTCCGTCGATCACAACCACATGCTCCTGGTGCGCCAAGCGGTTAAAAGCCGCCAAATAATTTGCCCGTACCTGCTTCATGATATCTATTTTTTCATAGATTTCAAGATGTTTTCTGGTGGTTTGAAGCCGCTTCAGGCAGATTTGGGGGTCAACATCAATAAACAGGGTGATATCCGGTTTTAAAATGTCGGCATTGAGTCGATTGGCCTGGATCACCCACTCCATGTCCATATACTGGCTGTGATAAGCATAGGAAGAAAAGTAATACCTGTCACACACCACAATTGTACCGGTATCCACCATCTGCCGGATACCGGTTTCAGGGTCCATCAGATGCTCGGTGCGGTCTGCAGCAAAAAGACTTGCAATTGTTCGCTGGTCTGCCGGGAGACTGCCGGACAGCATCCGGCGGATCAGCCGCCCCACAGGCCCGTCAGTGGGTTCACATGTGGTATGAATCCGGAAGCCTGTTGATGCCAGACGCTTGCAAAGCAGTTCCACCTGTGTGGTTTTGCCCGAACCGTCAATCCCTTCAAACACCACAAACCGACCTTTGTTCGCTTTTTCCAAACTCACATCCTTCATACAACAAAATAAACCCGGCAGCTCCCGGTAACCGGGACCTGCCGGGCTGATATATTTAACTCCCCGAGCGGATCAGGGTTAAGATGATCTGTGGCAACCCTTACAATTCACAGGGGCGGCTTTGGGAAGATCCGCTTTGTCTATATTGCCCTGGGCCATGGCTGCCTTGCGTTTTTTATCGGTATCCCGGTGGCAGGTAACGCAGGCATTGTGGTAGGCAGCCAGATAGTACATCTGGTTTGCCTCATCCTTTATATTTCTGGTGCCCGAGGGCTCGGTTTCACTGTGGCATGAAGAGCATGCCTCCACTTCGCTTTCTCCGTCCCAGTCATGGTGACACGATTTACAGGCAAACTGGAAATGAAGTCCGTGGGGAAAACCAACAGAACCCCTTGTAGCTTCGACCCCTTCGGGTGCCTCTATGTTAATAACACCAAGGGGAATTGAGAGGGCTGTATCACTGTTCTCAATCTGGGAGTGGGGATCAGGATGGCATCCGGCGCAAGCAACAGGGCCTGTAGCAATGCTCTTGGAACCGGCAGCTTTTTGCTGGTCAGCCTCTTTTCTGTGGCAGTCCCGGCATGCCTGATGAAAGGCCCCGACCATTGATTTTACACCATTTTCCGATACATCCGCCTGATCAGGTTTGGGCACCCAAAAATTTTCATGGCAGCCACTTGTCCCGCAACTCTTTATGGGACCGTTTCCATCCCAATTGTGATGGCAGGCTTGACAGGAATAGGAAAAATGAAGGGAATGGGGGAAATTAACCGGGGACAGTGTGGCCTTGTATTCGGCATCCTGGGGGGCCTCCAAGGTAATGGTACCAGTGGGAAGCTTAAATGTAGCCTCAGTGTCCTCAGCAAGGGCAACGCCCATTAAAACAAAAGCAAACCAGGGTACTGCAATGAGAAATAATCGTTTCATGATCCCTCTCCAATAAAGCTGTTATGTCAGATTGTACCGGATTTGGCCGGCGTATTTCAATTGTCCGGCCTTTCATATCACATAAACACTATTGCTAATTCAATGCACTAATCTATAAAGTTGTCTTTGTATATTAATTAATGTTTATAAAATCAACCTGAAATTTCGGCATCAGGGGTAAAAATCCATTTCAGATCTATGAAAAAGCAGCATACCACGCCGCATTTAAAAAACCAAGTACTTGAAATAATAACACATTATATCTTCATTTCTATGTATTGACTCTATCTTTGCAATTACGGATAAACCGATCAAATAAAGGCAGCATGCCATCACTTTTCTGCATAAGCAATTCAGGGTGCCACTGCACAAGATCAATAGGCAAAGATTCATGCTCTGCGCCTTCCACCACGCCGTCCGGGGCCCATGCCGTGATTCGAATGCCTTTACCCGGGGCATCAATAGACTGGTGGTGGCGGGAATTGATTCGGATGGATTCACCAAACAGACTGCATAGCCGGGAACCCCGCTCAAATCGAACATCATGGTTCGTGTTATAGGAGAACACCTTCTGCATGTGGACGATACGGGATTCCGGTAGCAGGCTTGGAATATCCTGGACCAGAGAACCCCCTAACGCAACGTTTGCCACCTGAGCTCCCCGGCAAATACCCAAAAGCGGCATTTTCAGTTCCACGGCAAGATTAACCAAGGTGATCTGAAAAGTATCCAGCTCAAGCCCACTGGGCTTACAGGCCGGATGCACTTCCTGGTTAAAAAAACGGGCATCCATGTCCAGGCCGCCGGGAAGAATCAGGCCGCTAACACCTGACAACATCAGGGCCACGGTCTGTTCATTCTCGGCGGGCGGCAGAATGACAGGCACGGCCCCAGCCCGTTGAATACAGCGACTGTATGCCACGGGAACGCTGGTGATAATCTGGCCATTTTTATTATGTTCCGTATTGGCGGCAATGGCTATAAGAACGGGCATATAAATTCTCGCATGTTTCCTTGTGGGTTGAGTATGGGTAGTGATAAAACCCTTTTTTAGGCGTCTTTGATAACGGCTCTCAAGCGGGCCATTTTAGGGTGAATATCAAACGATTCAGGCACCTGCAACAAATGAGGCTCCAGTACGGCAAGGGCTTTAGCCGCAACTGAGACAGCCGCCTTTTTCCTTTTGTAAGCCAACAACTCAAATGTACCTGCGGTACGTATCATTGCCTGCAGGACCTTTTTTTCCTGCCCCTGAGCAGCCCTGTAATTTTGCTCAAGCCATTCATGACATTCAAAAAAAAGGGCTTCATCCCAGAGCAGACAGGCCGTTGCATAGATATCGGCACCCAAAAGCGGATTTGATGATATTTGGGATAGAACAGCTGTATACCGTTCATGTCTCGCTTTGATATAACTCTGGGCCCGATCAGGCAACTTTTTCCGGCCCAGGTCTGAAACCGCCTGTGCCACAGGTGTATGATCGCCTTTATGCAAGGCGCGGATAAATGCACTTCCCAAAAAATTTCTGACATCCCGATCTGTCCGGTCTTCAAAAGGATTAAATAGTATTTTCATCATACCTGCACTCATACCTGAAAAAAGCAAGAACTTTCAAGGGGGAATCATAAAAATAAACAGAAATGTCTGCCAGTAAAATCCTTGAGCATTACCTTTAATTAGCGTATTTTGTTTTACTGGTTTAAGAGGGAGTTGATTCGGGGGGAATTGACACGATCCGGACTTTATACACATTTTAAATGCCGGACAAACAAACGAGGTTCTCATGGCAAAAAAAATTATTATTGTTGGCGCGGTGGCCCTAGGTCCCAAAGTAGCCAGCCGTCTCAGGCGGCTTGATCCCGATTGTGAAATCACTATGATAGACAGGGACAGCTTAATTTCATATGGCGGATGCGGCATTCCGTATTATATCGGTGGAGATATCGGAGAAATCGAAGAATTATACTCCACCACGGCCCACCATGTCAGGGATCCGGAATTTTTCCGTACAGTCAAAGGTGTTGAAGTACTTACCCGGGTTGAAGCCATCGGCATTGACCGCAGAAAAAAACAGCTGAAAGTCCGTCATCTTGACGACGGGACCGAGTCTGAAATGGCCTATGACAAGCTGGTCATCGGCACGGGCGGCACGCCTTTTACCCCGCCCATCCCCGGCGCAGACCTGCCGGGCGTATATCCCGTCTCCAACCTCCACCATGCCCAGGCCATCAAAGAGTTGATCAGTAAAGGTGCCGTGGGAAATGCCGTGGTCATCGGTGCCGGTGCCATTGGTGTTGAAATGGCCGAAGCCTTGACCGATCTGTGGGGCGTGGAAACCACCCTTGTGGAGATGGCCCCGCATGTGCTGCCCGTAGCCATTGGTCCCAACATTGCCCTTATTGTTGAAAAAGAGCTTGAGAAGAGCGGGGTGGCTGTTAAAATCGGTGCCCAGGTCACCAAAATCCTTGGGGATGCCGAAAGCGGCGTCACCGGGGTTGAGGTCAGCGGCGAAGTGATTGAATGCGATCTTGTGATCATGGCCGTGGGTGTTCGCCCCAATACGGGTTTTGCGGCAGAAGCAGGACTGGCTGTCGGCCGGGGCGGTTCCCTGATCGTGGATAAAAATTTAAGAACAACCGACCCGGATATTTACGCAGGCGGCGACTGCATTGAGGTACGCAATCTTGTATCCGGGGAGCAGCTTCCAATGGCTTTGGGCTCCCTTGCCAACCGCCAGGGCCGGATCATTGCCACAAACATATTCGGCAAGAATGCCCAATTTGACGGCACTGTGGGGACCTTCTGCATCAAGGTGTTCGGCATGGGGGTGGCCACAGCAGGCCTGACCATTCACCAGGCCAAAGCAGCCGGCTTTGATCCGGTTCACTCTTTAGTGGCCCAGTTTGACCGGGCCCATTTCTATCCCAACTCAAAATTCTTGTTCGTCCAGCTCATTGCAGACCGGGCCACTCGCAGGGTGTTAGGCGTGGAAGCCGTGGGTGAACAGATTGATTCAGTCAAAGCCAGGGTGGATGCCGTGGTGCCGCTGCTTCACAAAGGCATGAATGTGGACGAGGTGTGTACCCTGGAAGTAGGCTATGCACCGCCATTCTCATCTGCCATGGATGTGATCAACAATGCCGGCAATACGCTTGATAATATTCTGGACGGCAGAAACACCCCCATGGACTGGCCTGAGTTTTCTGACCTGTTCGAAAAAGGCCAAATCACGGTGGTGGATTTAAGAGAGGCTGTGGAAGCCCAGCCGTTTATTGACCAATACGGGGCTGAACGCTGGATACACATTCCCCAGCCCGAGCTGCGCGAACGCTGTAATGAACTGCCCAAAGACAAGGACCTCTGCCTTTTCTGCGGCACGGGTGCCAGATCTTTTGAATGCCAGATCATCCTGAACCAGAACGGGTTTACCCGTGTTAAAAATCTTCAGGGTGGATATGCCATCATCAGGGTCACGGATCCGGATTTCATTCCCCAGGGAGGGTAGCCGTTACCTGGCGGGACCTCCCCGCTGCAGTGCATGAAGACGACAATCCGGTAAGGGACCTGAAATGCACACAGGTCCCTTAACCGGGATGTTTCGGGTGCCCGTTCCAAGCGCCTGTTTGGAAATTGGGACCATTTTCATGAAATTTCGCTTCGATCTCCTAATTACCAAACAAGCTCTAAGTCAGCTGAAACCGGCCTACCATTGTATTCAGATTCTCAGCCAGCCTGGACAGTTCACCGGCACTGGTAAAAATCTGTCTGCTGCCGTTATTCATTTCATCGGTAGCATTGCTGACCGCGGCAATATCCCTTGTAACCTCAGCAGCCACAACAGAAGTCTGGGATACATTCTCATTAACCTCCTGGATTCCCTGTGAGGCCTGAGTGACATTATTTGCGATCTCCTGGGTCGTGGCTGCCTGTTCTTCAATGGCAGAGGCAACAGTGGTAACGATTTCGTTGATCTCATTTATAATCCCAACGATGGATTCAATGGCTGCCACAGATTCATTGGTTGTTATCTGAACCCCTGAAATTTTTTCACTTATTTCCCTTGTGGCCTCTGCAGTCTGCTGGGCAAGGGCCTTAATCTCCCCTGCCACAACAGCAAAGCCCTTGCCTGCCTCACCGGCTCTTGCCGCCTCAATGGTTGCGTTAAGGGCCAGAAGATTGGTCTGCTCGGATATGTCGGCAATGGTTTCTGTTACCTTACTGATTTCCGATGCCGCCCTTCCAAGTTCATCAACCTTTGAGGATACCTGCTTTGCTGTTTCAACCGCCTTGGCCGTTGTTTGGCTGCCTTTGGCCGTGTTAGCGGCAATTTCATTTATGGTGGAGGACATCTGTTCGGCGGCTGCGACAATCATCTGAATATTTACAGTCGTCTGTTCTGTGGCTGCTGCAATAGAGTTCATGTTGGTTGCCATTTCCTCGGCAGAGGCAGAAACATTATTGGACCGTTCCGCCGTTTGTTGCGAATTTGCCGTTATCTGTTCCGAAATGGCGGCCAATTCCGTTGAAGAGGCTGTCAGTGTTTGTACGCCATCTGCAATATCCTTGAACATATGAATGAGATTTTCAGCCATATACCTCATGTTGTTGTAGACACCTGTATTCTTTTTCGGGTCAAATTTGACAGCCAGATTCCCCTTTGCAATATTGTTGGTAATATCTACAATATCTGCAGGATCCCCCCCAAGCTGAGAAGCAACACTTCGCCTGATGAAAAAGGCTGTTCCGATTCCCATGGCAATAGCCAGAAGCGCAACCCCGATAATCAGCCGCTTTGCTTGGATAATTTGCAGGTCTGTTTTCTGCTGCTGGCCCTCCAGGGAGATTTTGACCGTATTCTGGACGTTACGTGCGCATGCCACCATGGTATCGTTAATTTCATTTTGTGAATCTTTCAATGCTTTAAGCTCGGAAAAAGCCTGCCGGTATGTATCTGCCGCCTCTATTATCGGTCTTACAGACTTGCCTTTTGTAACGATTTCATCAAGTATGCTGTTCACCTGGATAAAATAGGATTCGTTTTTGCGAATCAAAAAATTTTTTTCCTGACGACGACATTGCAGCACCTGTCGGATAATGGCCTCGGTATTCTCAGCGCGCTTCATTAAAGCGTCAATCTGACTTAAATCCGCATTCCGGGCCATCAAACGTTCACATTCATCCCGATCCGCTTGAAGAATGGCATTGGCGGCGGCTTCCATCTGCCGCGCCGATGTTACCATTGTCGCATCCGCTTCTTTTATGCTGTTTTCCAGGGAAATATATCTATCAAAAGCCTGCCGGTATTTGTCGGCCATATTAACCATGTCATCCAACTGCCGAAGGCTTTCGGGATCAGTTGATCGGGCCTTGATTGCGTTGATTTTTTCTTTGAGCAAATCAGATTGCGCGATGACAGCCTTCACGTAGGATTCATCTCCCCTGAGCATGAAATTTTTTTCCTGCTGCCTCGCTTCGTACATCGTCATCGTCAAATTACCCGTGTCAATGGCATCGGTCATTTGCCTGACCACTCTTGAAAGTCCGTTAAACCCTGCTGCGACGGCCACCAGCAACAATATCAAAATAACGCCGAAGCCAATACTGATTTTCGTTCCAAGCCTAATACGCGTTGACATGCTTTTTACTCTCCTCTTTTAATTGTTTCCCTATTCTACCGGTGCCATTTATCGTTTTTGATATCAATCTTGACAGCTCTTTCATATTTACAGGTTTTAGTAAAACTCCCTTGACATTAAGAGAATCCACCCACGCCTCTTTATAGTCTTTTTCAAGCCCCGTACAGATAATTACAGGAATATCAGGATTAATCTTTTTCAGTTCCCTGGCCAACGCCTCACCTGTTAACTCCGGCATTGTCAGATCCGTAATCATTAGATGGAATCTATTCGGATTGGCCTTAAATATCTCAAGAGCCTCAGCACTGCTTGTACAGGCAGTGGTTTCATAACCGAGCCGCCGAAGAAATTTTTCTTCCATTTTTACAATCTGTTCTTCATCATCTACCAGCAGAATATGACCTGTTCCTTTCATGCAATTGTTTTCGACAATCGGAAGCGATGCGGTTTCCGTGTATGAAGCAAGAACAGGCAGGTATATGTAAAAACAGGCGCCTTTATCCGGCTCACTGATCACTTTAATCTCCCCGCCTGCTTTTTTAACGATGCCATGGACAACCGACAGACCAAGCCCGGTACCTTTTCCGACTTTTTTGGTTGTAAAATAGGGCTCGAATATTTTAAAGGCAATTTCTTTGTCCATGCCAACGCCTGTATCGGAAATTAACAATTGTAAGTATCTGCCGGGTTGTAGATCCAAAAAACGAGGGATCTCATGTTTATCAATATCCATTTCACAAAGTTTTACCGTCAGTGTTCCACCGCTGTTCTCCATGGCTTGATATGCGTTTGTACACAAATTCATGATCACCTGATGAATCTGGGTAGTATCCCCCATGATGGGACCACAGTTCATATCAATATGCTGGATGATTCTGATGGTTTTGGGAATGGTTTCCCTTAAAAGGTTAAGCGTTTCCTTAACAATGGGCTGAACCAGCACCGGAGCTGTTTCACCCTGCGTTTGCCTGCTGAACGACAGAATCTGACTGATCAGTTTTTTTGCCCTGTCTGAGGCTTTAAGGATATTGATCAGATACTTATGGGAATCACTGTCTTTGGGAGTATCCATCAGTAGAATTTCAACATTTCCCATAATGGGGAAAAGGATATTGTTAAAATCATGGGCGATTCCGTTTGACAAGATAGCGATGGCCTCCATTCTCTGGGTCAGGATCAAACGATCTTTTAAGCGTATATTCTCTTTTTCAACGGTTAATATTTCGGTAATATCGCAAATAACCACAATGAATCCTTCTGAGTGATCGGAAGGGTTTAAAGGACAACTTCTCAATGAACAATGAAAAACGGTTCCATCCCTTTTGATGCACCGGTTTGTCGACTCGAACGGTTTTAATGTGGAAGAATCAGAATAAAGTTCCTTACCTATCTTGTGATATATGGCTTTATCGGGGTAAAATATTGAGGTACTTTTCCCCACCAGATCATCATAGTCATATCCGAACATTGCGTGCAATTTTTCGTTTGCCCAGTAAATTTTTCGCTCTTTAACCAGGCAGACGCCCACCGGAGATGCCCGGGTAATTGCACTGAGTTTCTGTTCATTGAATTTCAGTGACTGCTCGTACAAACAGTAGCGCTGATAGCTGCTTCTGAATAAAAGTATCCCTCCCGTCGAAAAAAGGATAACAATGAAAAACAGGGTATAGTCGTGGTACTTTTCTGTTTTTTCAATGATTGTATCAAGGGAATTTTTCGGTGAACAAACCGCCACGGACCAGTTTGAGCCAGCTATTCTTACCGGTGAATAGGCCACGAGTTTCTCAATATATCCCTTTTGACTTCGATGCCATCCAGAGATATAGGTATCGGTGCCTTCATGGCCCTGTATCATTTTTTGCTGAATTTTTTCTATTTTTTCATATGAAAAAACCCGATTCTTTTCTTCTCTGGCACAAAAACTGCTTTTACCTTCAAATTCTTTAAGGGGATGTATGAGAAAATAACCTTCTGAATCCAGAACCCATGGGTATTCCACGGCCTTCTCTGGTACAATGGGCTTTATAATCGTATTTAAAACGATTGTCGGATCAAACGATCCCACCAAAACACCTTTGATGCGGGGTGTAACCGGATCATTTTTAAAAACGGGAATGGCGATCCTTATTCTTGGTTCATTGTTTTCATTGTAAAGAAATCTGGAAATCGCTGTTTTGCCGGTTGACAATGCTTTTTTATAATAATCCTCAGTATCGTATCTTTTTCCGATCAATTGCTCACGAAACCCTTCGCTGGGGTAAATAAATGTCAACATTCCTTGGGTCTCTAAAAATCGTATGGAGGTAAAATTCTGCAACCCATTATATTTTTTATAAAAAAATTCATTAAAAGGCAGAATTGAAGACAACCCTTGGTCGGCATTGGCCATGAAATAGAGATCGGAAATAAATCGGTCAAAATATTTTTCAATAGCGGATGCTACTAGTTTTGCCTCCATCAATTGCTGAACACCATACTGACAGGCAGCCATGTGCCGTAACTCATGTCGGCTCTTTTTGTTAATATATATAGCAATGAGAGTAACCGTAATAATGATCAAGGCAATAAAGACTAAATACGGTTTTTGTGGGGTCTTCATTACTTTTTCCGGGATTCTCATAATTTTAGTTCCCAATTGTATATTTAATTGATATCACTTTATCCAATACCCCATTGATATTTATCGTCATATCGAATTGAATAATATGCTGCAATTTTAGTATGTTCCCAAATAACATCCTGTTCTTGCGCATGAACGCCATGACAGTCATGCAAAAGATACACCTGAAGAAGTTAAAATTAGAGCAATAGGTTACAAGATCCAACCGGCCGTTTTCCGTCACAGCATAAGAGTGTAGACAAAGTTGGGAAAATGAGGAAAAATATGTTTTATTTTATCAAACAAATAAAATGTTCGTTATATCGTATAAACATCTTCTGGATAGGTAAAATGGCATTGAGATACTTTTTGGGCGTCATGATTTTTTTCAAAGTGTAAATGTTTTTTACAGCTTCTATCCAATTGGGGTGGGGGATAAAAAATACGAGGTTCTCGGTATTAAATTTTCATAGAGTCAGGGCATGTTGCCAGAAAAACAAAAAGCCCCGCCAAGTCTTGGCGGGGCTTTGGTTGCCGGTAGGCAGTGTTACGCTTTGTTTTATTTTTCCCAGAAACGCATGGTGCCGTTTTGTGCAAAGCTCAGATGCATTTTGTAGCACTCGTCCAGCAGCTGGGGTTCATGGTGGCCACCGGTTGCCTTGGTGGCGCGTTCGAGATAATCGTACATATAATCTTTGTAAGCCGGATGTGCACATTTATCAATGACAACGCGAGCCCGATCAATTGGCGCCAGACCACGCAGGTCAGCCAGACCCTGGTCGGTAACCAGAACATCAATATCGTGTTCGGTATGGTCGACATGCGGAACTTTGGGCACAACACCGGTGATGCCGAACTCATCATTTTTGGTGGCACGGCAAGCGGGACAATGCATTATGGATATGTAAGCGTTGCGTATAAAGTCGCCGGAACCGCCGATACCGTTCAACATGCGGGTACCGCCGGCATGGGTGGAGTTGGCATGTGCATACATATCAAATTCAAGCGGTGTATTCATGCCGATGACACCCATACGACGGATGAGTTCCGGATTGTTGGAAATCTGCTGGGGACGCATCATAACCATGTTCTTATAGGTCTCGAAATTTTTCCACCAATCAACAAATGCCTCGTTGGACAGGGACAGTGACGTACAGTTGATGTACTTGCATTTACCTGAATCAAGGAAGGGCAGGAAGGTGTCCTGGAGAACCTCGGTGAAAACGGTCAAATCTTCAAAAGGACTTGCTGTCAGCCCACCGACAACGGCATTGGCAATGGAGCCCACGCCGGATTGCAGAGGCAACAGGTTCTTGGGCAGACGGCCGGCCTTCACTTCAGACTGGAAAAAGTCAACGATGTTGTCGGCAATAGCTTGGGCAACATCATCGGTACCGCGCAGCGCACGCCCATTGTCAGGCAGCTTGGATTCGACAATGGCAACGATTTTGCTCTTGTCTGTAGGAACCCAGGGTGTACCGATACGCTGACGCAGATCAGTCACCGGAAGGATTTTCCGGAATGGAGGCAGATCGGTCAAAAGGATATCGTGCATGCCTTCGAAAGAGGGCAGACCGGTATTGATTTCAACAATGATTTTGTCAGCGACATCAATGATTTCAGGCGCGGCACCCACGGCACCGGACAGAATGATGTTGCCTTCCTCGGTAATGGCAGATGCTTCGATAACTGCCATATCAAGTCCGCCACCCTTTTCCTTGGTGTAAAAGCCGTACTTCAAATCCTGGGGAAACATTGAAAGGTGTTTATCACCCATGCGGATCTGGCCTTTATTAATGGCTTTGCCCAGATTTTTACCTGTCTGGTAGGGCCAGCGACGGTCAATCATGTCCAGTGTAGCCATGCGGTCCTCAACCTCGGCACCGATAGAAGCACCGATAAACAGGTTGAGTCTTAATTTGCCTTGCAGATTGTTTTTCTCAACGTGGTCACACAGTGCGATGGGTACAACTTTCGGATACCCGACCGGCGTAAACCCGGACATGCCGACGTCCATGTCGTCTTTAAAAAACTCAATACACTCTTCAGGCGTTTTTACTTTGCTGAGCAACTCTTTGCAACGTACGCGTTCCTCTAATGTAGACATACGCTCTTTCTCTCCTTCATTTTACGGGTATCGAAGAGATTCCCCACTGAAGCAGCCTCAACACATCGACCACCTAACCAAATACAGGGGAACCGCGCCAGTTAAAGGCCATACCGAAACATGGTTTCAATAAAATTATACTTAGGGGAGGGTTATATAATGCGTCAGCAAGCATAGTCAAGAAAAATTTTTCTGCTTCCTTCATCTAAATAATTTCTATTATATAATAAACAATACCGCCTGCACTCCGGCACTTTTCTTTTATGATACAGCGAGAACAAGACTTTTCCAGAATTTTATACATATGAAGCGATTTGATTTTTGTCTGCGATTGAATATGCCTGGATATAGTCAGTTGAGGCAAGGGGACTGATTTGTTTGAAATTATTTCCAAATTTTTCAACTCTTCAATGAGATATTTGTTTGAGCTTTCCAACTCTTTAATTTTACCTTCTTTTACCAATATATCGTTATGTATCTGATCCTGACGTTCTAACCCTTCATTAATTTTTTCTTCAGCATTTTTTGCCTTTTTTCTCAGCTTTTGGATTTTATCTGATATCTTCTGTAATACAGCAGCATCCTTTTTTCTGTCTAAAGCGTCTCTCTTTTTTTCAATTTCCCGAACTCCAAGCTGAGCGTGGTCCTGAATCTGTGCATTTCCAACTACGATGCTGTGAAGCCACTTGTCTACTTCTTTCATCTGAGTGATTTCTGATTTAAGTTCCTTTAAGATACTCCTGTTATATGTGATGTTGGATTGTATCTTATCTTTCATGCGGATTAAATGTTCATCCACTCCCACGGTCAAAACCGATGACCCAACCGATTCGCTCCCCACCGTTCCGGCTTTAATACCCAGCTTTGCAGACAGGGTAGAGTTAAGAATTATACCGCTTTCATTGTTACAGGCGCCGCTCAGATAAATTGTGGAATCAATAATCTCTTTTTGAACAGTTAAGTCTCCAAAGGCGTTTATTGTTGAGTTACGAACGTACTTGGCATGAATATTCCCCTTAACATTGACCAATTTTGCATCTATAATGCCCATTGAAACGTTCAGGTCCCCCGAAATATCGATCTGGGCCCCACAAATTTCTTTAGCGGTAAGCGAAACACACTTGACCTTAAAACCCTCCTGAACAGTCCCCGGGACAATGACATTTCCATCAAAGTTAATATTGCCGGTTTCAAATCCCACATCCCCTTTTATCTGGAACTCTTTGTTTACCGAAACAACCCCCATAACATCCAGATGAGGTTCCCCCTGAGTAGTTGAAAAGATTTTAGTCTTATCTTCGTTAAACCGGGTGCCCGAGCCTGCAGAAAAAGCCGGGTCTACAGGATCAGCCACTGGTATCTCCATGCCTTTAACATCTATACCGGGAGCCCCCGGTACAGGGAGGATTTTGGATGCAAGCACAACGTCCTCTTTCACATGGGGCACCTCCCCCCGTTCCTTGAAATCGATGGTCCCGTCGGAGTTGATCCGTCCTGCCCGCCTGAAACTGGTTGCAAAATAATAGTGAACTTCCCCATCAATTGGCGCAACGGGCGGTTTTCCGACAGCCGCAAGCAATTTTTTTCCGTCTCTTGATGATCCAGAAATCCACTCTCTGATAACCGAATCCTCTGCAATGCCGAATACAATCGCGTTTTTGTGAAGAAATTGTTCTACCATGTATGCGGTAACAGTCTTGGGGGAATCCTTTTCAAGTGTAAGGTAAATATACGCATTGAGCATATTATCTGAAACACTGATGGTAAAGTAATCCCGGGCGTCAGACTGTTTTCTGTCTGAAAGGCTTCCCTGTCCGCACTCAAATTTCCAGATCATATAATTGATAAGCTCTTTGGTCAAAAGGACTGCAAGAGGTTTATACTCAGATGCGTCGATTCCGTTATCCAAAGTGTCGGACGGTGGTGTCAATGCCTCAACAATGCCTCTTTCTAAAAGAATGGTTGAAAAAATATCTTTGACACGAATTTTCAAATCATCAAACGCCTGTCTGAATCCAAATGAATTAAAACTTACGCCTTCTTTTTCCAAAAAACGCATGATATCTGTTTCGTCTTCAGATTCATGGCCTCCGAAAACGAATTTGATCTTAGATTTCAGGAGCCTGATTTCCTGCTCTTTTTGCTGAATACTTGCCGCATACAAAGCCTCTTTTTTACGCAAATTGCCGGCGATTTGGAACAGCTGCTTATTTTGCCGTTGAATGGTTTTTTGAAGATTTTTAACTTTTTTGCCGATTTCATACTCTTCGTACCGCAGCCTGACCTGGAAAAAAAGATCTTCCTTGGTAAACGGCAAAGGCAGGCATGCATGGATTCCCGCAGAATTGATCGCATTGACAAAGGAAGGCACTTCAGAAGGGGCGGCTACCAGCAGCCGCTGAGTGTCAGGGGAAATTTTTTTGGCTTTTACCAGCAGACTCTCCTGTTGCGCCTCTGTTTCAACATATCCCTCAATAATCAGGAAATATGGCGAGCTAACAGCTTTTGCAAGAGAGCGCAGCCCTTCATCCGGGGATATGAAGAAATCCACCTGGTATCCCTTTTCCGATAAAATTCCGGTTTTCTGCCCAAGGATTCCGCCCGGATCAATCACTATAATTTTATTTCCCTGCTTTCCCCCTTCTATGATACCCACCCTTTGCCTTTAAAATAAAAATTACATTTTCGTACTGAGCTCATTATCTGCCGGCATAAAAAAACCGTTACGGGCAGCCAGATCTTTGAATTTTGAAAAAAAGATTTCCATCACCGCCGCGTAACACAAACCCATCTTCTTTGTGTCGAACATCTGGTTTTCTTCAAGTATTTTTTCTATGTTTTTAATATAATCTGCCTCGCAAACTCCTTTTTCCAATCGTTTTGTCAACTGAATAATCTGTTTTTCTTTTTGGACAATCTCCCGCTTATGCTCACTGGCCTTTTGTTTTAGTTCCTGGCTTAGATTGTAGAGGCGTGCGTTTTGTTTTTTGGCCAGCGCGAACAGGTTCTTATTCTCGACCAGTAATTCGTAATGTTGCAATCCTGATTTGATCATCTCCAGCAAGTCGTCATTATTCCAGGGTTTTGTAATAAACCTGTGGACAGCGCCCCGATTCACTGCACCGGCAACCGCATTGATATCTGCATAACCGGTAATAAGAAATCGAACCGTATCCGGGGTGATGGCCCTGGCTTTCTCCAGAAACTCGGTGCCTTCCATTCCAGGCATCCTCTGATCCGAAAGTATCATGGAAATTATAGACTCCGATTTTTGGATAAAATCCAGAGCCTGGGGGGCGGAGGCTGCATAAAAAGACCTGACACCGATCCTTTTAATCAGGCGTTCCAGTGCTTTGCCGATATTTTTCTCATCATCGACGATCAGGATTGTATGATCGAAACCTTCAGTCATTTGTCTCCCATGGAACTGGTATTAGAATCACCAGGTGGATACTTTTTACGTAAGTTTTTTTAATACTTTGCCAACAAGTTTAAAACATCTCTAATTTTTTCTCAATAACTTATAAGACAACACCTGGTATAATAAAAAACAAATTGAATCTAAATACGTTTTTTTTTAGACTGAAATAAATTCGTGCAGTTGGCTTTCCAAGAATAATTTAACAGTATTGGAGAAATCATGGTGGGAAAAACTTCAGATCACTCTCTAAGCTTTACTAAAGAGGATGAACCGGACAGGCAGAACAAGGCACAATTCAGCATAGAGAAAAATTTCCAGGCATTGACGGACAACCTGCCCATTGGAATTCTTTTGACTTCAGTGGAAGGAAAAATAATAAACGTAAACCCCGAAGGTCTTCAGATGTTGGGTTACAATTCAGTTGAGGACCTTTCCCATATCCCCATCCAAGCCTTGTATTACAATAAAAAAGACCGGGAAATTTTTTTAAAAAATTTGGAAACAGGGCGGGTGAGGGACCTGGAAATGCGATTTAAGAGATTCGATGGCTCCGTGATTTGGTGTTTCATGTCTTCTGTAAGCCAGGAAAACAATCTTGGAGGGCGTTATTTTATTACCTCACTTCTGGATATTACCCAGAGAAAAAAAATGGAGGAAGAAAAAGCAGACCTTTTAATCCAGTTAACCCAGACCGATAAGCTGGCATCCATCGGACAGCTTGCAGCCGGCATCGCCCACGAAATCAATAATCCGGTGGGATATGTCACCAGTAACCTGAACTCCCTGGAAGAATACCTGTCCGATATTGGAAAACTCATCGAACTGGATCAAACCCTGATTAAACGCCTGAATGAAATTACACTCCCGGAAGCGTTGGCAAAAATGACCGAAAATATTCATGAATACGCCCGGAAGATTGATCTTGATTTTCTTCGGGAAGATATGGATGGACTTATAAAAGACTGCATTGACGGATTGGACCGGATCAAAAAAATCGTCATTGATTTAAAGGATTTTGCCCACCCCGGTAAAAAGGATATTGAGCCCGTGGATGTCAACGCCTGTATTGAAACCACCCTGAGTGTGGCGGCAAATGAGTTAAAATATAAAACAACGGTATATAAAGACTTAAACGTTGTGCCCCTGATCAACGGCATCCCCCAGCAGCTCAACCAGGTTTTTTTGAACATACTGGTGAATGCGGCCCAGGCCATTGAAACAACAGGTGAAATCAGAATCAAGACATGGCAGGAAAACAACGACATCTTTCTTACAATTTCAGATACCGGATGTGGCATAGACCCGGAAAATATATCCAAAATTTTTGATCCGTTTTTCACCACAAAAGAAGTGGGCAAAGGGACTGGCCTAGGTATGAATATTGCCTATAATATCATTCAGCAGCATGGAGGCAGCATTGCCGTGGAAAGCAAAAAAGGTAAAGGGACCACGTTTACTATCATACTGCCTGTTCCTGAAGACACAGAATAAACCCTTTACCGAAAAAACGTCCGGTCAAAGCAGACAGGGTTACGCCATATACCTGATTATCTACGGGTATATCCAATTTAACCTGGTTGATTTGCGATTCAAACACAGGTAAAAACTTGTTGATCACATCTTTGGAAAAATAGTCGGCCAAAGCGTTTCCCACAATGACCATGCGGCCGTTTATTTTTAATTTTTCAGCCTGCCTGTTGATCAGTATAATTGTCCGGTCGTAACTTACGCCAATGGCTGCGACAGGAAGCCCTCGGAAAAGAATCCGTGTCAGTTCAAGGGCCTGGTTCTGGAGTTCCAGCTCTCTTGTCCGCTGCTTGATAATATTTTCCAGATTCTTATTGATTTGTTCCAGTTCTTTATTCTTTGCGGCTACCATAAGGTGCAGGGAGTTGTTTGACTGAATAAGATCATACCGTTCAAGGGCTTTTCTGATCTCTTGCTTAAGATCGTCATCATTCCATGGTTTTAAAAGAAACTTGTAGACATGTCCCTCATTTATTGATGCTTTAATGGAGTCAATTTCAGTATACCCGGTCAAAAGAATTCTTATGGTATCCGGGTAAGTCTCCAGGACCTTGGCCAGAAATGAAATTCCTGACATACCTGGCATCCGATGATCTGAAATAACCAGGTGAATGTTCCGGGATGCCATAATCTTGAATCCGTCTTCCCCATTTGTTGCAGTCAACAGATCAAAGTTTTCTTTTCGCAGTAACCGCTTTAAAGAAAAAAGAATTTGTTTTTCATCATCAACGCAAAGTATCGTGTGTTTTGGCGTACTCTCCATTACCGGATGTTCCATCCCATTAAAAAAAATTGTATAACAGTCTCAATAACTTGTTAAATTACTTTTAAATTCGTTGTAAGTTGAGTCTGGATATCGATGATCAAGTCAGCCTATGACTGCTATAGAAAAAACGCCCAGGCATCGTGGATCAAAGGCTTAACCTCTGGAAACCATTTGGGTACCGTTTCAATCCAAACATTCAATCGTTTTCTTGCATGGGAATCAAAATATGCATACTTAATGTTTTCCGGAGATGTATTGTTGTTCAAAAAATCCGCATAATAACTGTTAATGATGCCATTTGCCGTATTTACAATAATGCTTTCCTCCAAAAATGCCGCGTCGGGTTGAATGGCATGATGAGAATAGATTGTATTGGCAAGATGCGATGGAATCCCCCATTTTTTTATAATAAAATATCCAACTTCGGGATGACAGGCCGGCAGCATTTTGTTTTCTGCGTCCAAGTAAATCAAATCATTCTGACGGGCATGTTCGATCACCCGGATGAACTCATCGGGGAAGTAATGCGCCAGCATCAGTTTACCCATGTCATGGAGTAACCCGCAAACAAAGCATTTTTCAGGGTCTCCAACCATGGTCTGCTCCGCCAGGTATCTGCTGAGAACCGCAACACCAATGGAATGCCGCCAGAAACTGTCAATTTTAAAATGCTTATTTGAATTTTGCTCAAACAGATGATTCAAAATATTAAAGGTTGAAAGCGATAGTACAATATTGCGTATGGCGTCAAACCCCAAAATGATGGCTGCCTCATTGGTGGTTGAAATTTTATCCCTTAATCCGAAAAAAGCGGAATTTACCAGTTGAAGCATTTTAAACACAATGGCCTGATCCTTTTCGATCACCCTGGATAGAGAAGCATTTGTTGTGTTTGGATCATTGAGCATTTGATTTACTTTTGTTACAATCGACGGCAAAGAAGGCAAATCCCGGATCTTTCCAAATCGTTTTAGAAAGTCTGCTTTTGTTTTATTCAATTTGGGGCGCCTCTAAAAAACTTGTTACTGTTGTTCAAACGAATTTTACATAAATTATTTAGAAAAGATGACATTAATCTCAATTTTTGTAAAGTATGTATCATTGGCCTAAATTCATCGTCTAATATGTTATATTCCTGTTAACCAATTGATTTTAAGTTGAAATCAGAAATTAGATGGTGAATTTAGGATTGGCTTTAAAAGGGACTTTAAAATTAACTTTTTGATACGGAAAACATACCCATGAAAGATATCCTTTTCGTTGATGATGATCCCAAATGTCTGGCAAGTTTAAAACGAATACTACGGAAATATGCAGCCGACTGGAGATTCCATATCGCCCAAAGCGTGGATGAAGGTATTCGCCGCATTGAGGAGAGGCAAATAGACCTGGTGATCTGTGATATTCTGATGCCTGAAAAAACCGGTTTTGAAATGCTTAAAACCCTTAAAGCCGACGAAAAGACAAAATCCATTCCTGTGGTGATGCTTACAGGGATGGTTGACTCAAAATTGAAACTGAAAGCACTGAGCATGGGTGCTGCAGATCTGCTAAACAAACCCATTGAAAAGGCAGAACTGGTAACAAGGATCAGCAACGGTCTAAAAATAAAAGAATACCATGACCAAATCCTCAATCAAAACCTTTTTCTTGAAAAAAGAATACAGGAAAGAACCCGGCATGCCATGATGGCTGCAGAAATCGGTTCAATTCTTGTCCAGGGAACGGATATTAATGAAATGGCCGGTAAATGCTGTGGTACCATCGTCCATTATCTTGATGCAGCATTTGCCCGAATCTGGATACTGGATGATCAAAACAATCAACTCGAATTAATCGCAAGCAACGGGATGTTTACCTCTCTTGGGGGCAATCATGGCCTTTTTTGTCCCGGCAATTTAAAAATTGAAAACATTGCCAAAGAAAAGAGGGCCATGTTTTCCAACACAATTGCTGAAGACGCCGATATAGATGATCAAACGTGGTTAAAAAAAGAAAAAATAACAGCATTTGCAGCTCATCCTTTGATTGTGGGAAGCCGAACGGTAGGGGTTGTGGCAATGTTCTCAAGACAACTGTTTGAGACGGCTGATCTGGATGCCATTGCCTCAGTTGCAGATGAAATCGCATTGGGAATTGACAGAAAAAAGGCTGAGGAAAAAGCGTGGTTTTTCGCTTACCACGATACACTGACACGGTTACCCAACCGGCAGTTTTTTCTTAAGACCCTGGAGTCTGAGGTCGAATATGCAGGACGGTATAAAAAAAAATTTGCCGTGGTGCTCATTGACCTAGATAATTTCAACCGGGTAAACGAAAGCTTGGGCCACAACGCAGGCGATCAATGCCTGCAAGCTATCTCAGACAGATTAAAAAATTGCTTGAGATCTAGTGACATGCTGGCTCGATTGACTTTAAAAGAAACGCCCATGGTCCGCATGGGCGGCGATGAATTCATCATTCTCTTGCAAAACACCAATGATATTTTTGAAATTGGCCAGGCTTGCCAGAGACTGTTGAACGAATTTAACCAGCCGGTTCATGTGGTGCAAAAAGAAATCTTTATTTCCGCAAGTATCGGTGTGGCCGTATTCCCTGAGGATGGAACAGAACCTGGGGAGCTATTAAAGAATACTGAAACAGCACTTTATGATGCCAAAAAAAAAGGCAAAAGGGTTTTTTCCTTTTATTCAGAGTCCATGAACCAGGCGTCCATTAAACTGTTTGAGATGGAAAATGATCTGAGAAAAGCTGTGATCAACCAACAGTTGTCACTCTATTTTCAGCCCAAAATCAGACTTTTGGATAAAAAAATTGTGGGGGCTGAAGCCTTAATTCGATGGGAAATAGAACAGGGAAAATTTATTCCACCTTCTTCCTTTATCCCGGTTGCCGAAAAGAACGGCATGATCATTTCCATTGGAGAGTGGGTACTTGAAACCGCATGTAAAACCTGCTGGACATTGCACCAGGCGGGCCATACGGATGTGCATATTGCGGTGAATGTATCTGCATTGCAACTGGATCAAAACGACCTGACCGATAAAGTGGCCAGCATTCTGGAACGTAACAAAGTTTCCCCGGAGAGTATTGAGATTGAAATCACTGAAACCCTTGTCATGTCAAACCCTGAAAAAGCCGCGGAGAACCTAAGCCGATTAAAGCAAATGGGCTTCACCATAGCCCTGGATGATTTTGGAACCGGATATTCGTCCCTGGCCTGCCTTCAAAAACTGCCCATTGACTATGTAAAAATAGATCTCTCTTTTATCAGGCAGATTCTGGTCAGCACCAACGATGCCGTAATGGTTAAGACGATCATTGACATGGCACATAACTTAGGCTTGCAGGTCATTGCCGAAGGAGTTGAAGAAGAAGCACAGACCCGTCTCTTAGAAAAATGGGGGTGTGATATTGTCCAGGGGTTCCTTTTTGGCCGCCCCATGCCTGAGCAACAATTTATAGGGTTGTTTAACGATAACCCTTCTCAAAGAATACCCCTTGGGCATAGTAACCATTGAAAAGGCAATACATACTGGACAGCCGGAATATGCAGCCAGCAATGATCAGGACAAAATTTTTTGAAGCATGTTTTCCAGATTCTTTTTTGTAAAGGGCTTTTGAAGGAAATGAGGCTACCGACTTAAGCCGGGGCACTTTTTTGAACCTGGTCATTTTTTTTGATCAAAGAACTGGACATTTGATTCCATCTATTGAATAGAACTCTCACAGGGATTAAAAATAAAACCGTAACACGAATTTACCACTATTACGATAGGAGAAAAAAATGAAACCCAGAAAATGTTTATTTGTCTTGATTACCGTCCTCATGGTTTTATCGTGTGCCCTTACGGTTCAGGCGAATGAAAAAAAGGAACTGATGATGGCCACCACGACCTCCACCGACAACACAGGCTTGCTTGACTATCTAATTCCTTTTTTTGAGCAAGAGACCGGAATTGCCCTGAAATGGACGGCCACCGGAACAGGCAAAGCCCTGAAACTGGGTCAGAACTGTGATGTGGATGTGCTGCTGGTCCATGCCCCGCCGGCAGAAAAGGCATATATCGCAGCTGGTTTCGGCAAAGACCGGCGTGAAGTTATGTATAATGATTTTGTGATCATCGGTCCGAAATCAGACCCGGCCGGCTTAAAAGGCAAAAACATTTCCCAGGCCCTGTCAGCCATCAAAGCAAGCAAAGCCTTTTTCATGAGCCGTGGAGATGATTCCGGCACCAATAAAAAAGAGAAACTGCTCTGGAAAAATGCAGGCATTGCATTGCCGGACAAGGAACAATGGTACGTCCAAACCGGTCAGGGCATGCTGGCCACCATTCATATCGCCCAGGAAAGGAACGGATACACCATGACCGACCGCGGCACCTATATCAAATATCAGGACCAGCAGGGCGGAGATGCCCCTTTGACCGTGCTGGTGGAAGGAGACGACATCCTTTTGAACCAGTACTCGGTGTTAACCCTGAATCCTGAGAACTGCCCTGATGCCAAATATGATCTGGCTTTGAAATTTTCCGACTGGATGGGCTCGGAATCAGCCCAAAATAAGATCGGCGAATTCCGGCTTCTGGGGAAAAGACTGTTTATCCCCAATGCTAAATAGTGTTTGCCGATTACTTCGGTTGCAGAGACTGTATTGACATTCCTGGTTGAAGGCTTTTTTAAGGCGATTGAGCTGCTGATCAGTGGGGATATCTCCACCTGGTCGGCAGTTTCAGCCACGCTCAACGCCTCGACCGGATCCATGCTGGTCAGCCTCTTAACCGGACTGCCCTGCGGGTTTGTTCTGGGATACTTTGATTTCCGATTCAAACGCCCCATAAGAACGATTCTGGACACCCTTCTTGCCCTGCCCACGGTCTGCGTAGGATTGATTGTCTATGCGTTTATCTCTTCCAAAGGGCCGTTAGGCGATATGGGCCTTTTATTTAGCCTGACCGGCATTGCCATAGGCCAAACCATCCTGGCCTTTCCCGTG
>NZ_DDYV01000028.1:0-12464 GCF_002348205.1 Desulfobacter sp. UBA2225
TCACCGGAGCCGGCGAGTCAGGAAGGCAGGGTCCCGAATTTGCATGTGTGGAACAGGGCGGCATTGTGGTTAAAAATTATATGAAAGAAAATCCGTTTAAACGGATGCCCTGGCCGGAAGTGATTTAAAGAAAAAACAATCATAATTATTGAGGTGTAATTTTGGAAGGAAAAATTATTGTCGTAACATCTGGAAAGGGCGGCGTGGGAAAAACAACAGCGACCTCTTCGATTGGCGCGGCCCTGGCTCTTGAAGGAAAAAGGGTCGCCATTGTGGATATGGATATCGGACTGCGCAACCTTGATGTGGTCATGGGCCTGGAAAATCGGATTGTTTTTAATATTGTAGATGTGGTTCAGGGCCGATGCAAGATTGACCAGGCAGCCATTCGGGACAGACGTATTGACAATCTTTTTCTAATCCCGGCCTCCCAAAGTGATAATAAAGATGTGCTGACACCCGAAGGGGTTGAACGGGTGACCAACGATTTGCGCACAAAATTTGATTATGTGATCATGGATTCTCCGGCCGGAATTGAAAGAGGGTTTGAAAACGCCACGGTCGGCGCCAATGAAGCGATTGTGATCTGCACCCCGGATGTCTCCGCCGTCAGGGATGCAGATCGGGTTATCGGCCTGTTGTATGCGCGCTCTATAGAGCCCAAACTTGTTGTCAACCGTATTGAGCCGATGCGTGTGGCGCGTGGTGAAATGCTCAGCCATGAAGATGTGCTGGATATATTGTCAATTGAGCTGGCAGGACTTGTGCCCATGGATGAAAAGGTTCTCATCTCCTCCAATACCGGTACGCCCCTGGTGCTTCAGAATGATTCTATCGCCGGACAGGCCTTTCGCAGGATTGCTAAACGTCTGAATGGCGAAGATGTTCCCATTGAGGTACCGAACCGAAAAACCAGTGTATGGCGCAAATTGAGTAACACTTTCGGGTTAAGATAAGGAGAATTGAATGCTGCAAGAATTTTTGAGACGGTTCAGAGGCCAGAAAAGAAGTAGTGACGAAGCAAAAAAGCGTCTTCAATTTTCTTTAGTTTACGACAAACTTGAAGTGAACGACACTATTTTGACTGATCTTCAGACGGATATCGTTAATGTGATATCAAAATATTTTGAAATTGATAGAGATGCATTGGAGCTTAAGGTAAAAAATGACAACCAGGTCTCTGCCCTTGTGTTTAACACCCCTATTCTCCAGGTAAAAAGAAAACAGGCCTGATCCATACACTGTATTTCAGATGCCTTACCTGATCGGGTTGCCTTTTTCCTGCTCGTGCTCTTAATTCTGGTCTTGCTTGAATTTTCGCCCGGAAACAAGTTGTTTCCGGGCGGTTTTAAATTTTTACCCTCTTCCTTAATCCAGGGGCTTTACCGTTTTAATGGCCAGCTCCTGGAGCTGGGCCGCCGCAGCTTTTGAGGGCGCCTGGGTCATCAGGCAGGTGGCTTTCTGGGTTTTTGGAAAGGCAATGACATTGCGGATGGAATCCTCACGACAAAGCAGCATAACCAGACGATCCAGGCCAAATGCCAGCCCGCCGTGGGGAGGTGCGCCAAACGTCAGGGCTTCCAGCAGGAACCCGAACTTCTCCTTTGCTTCTTTTTCACCGATCCCTAAGCATTTGAGGACCCGTTGCTGCAGTTTGCTGTCATGGATACGGATACTGCCGCCGCCGATTTCAACACCGTTGAGAACCAGGTCATAGGCCCGGGAGTTAACTTCCAGGGGCGTGGTCTCCAGTTTGTCCAGATCCGATTCCGTGGGTGCGGTAAACGGATGATGAAGCGCCTGGTAGCGTTTTTCCGTTTCATCATATTCAAACATGGGGAAATGGGTGATCCAGGTAAACTTGAACTCACTGTCATCAATGAGCCTAAGTCTGCGTGCCAACTCGTTTCTCAACTGACCCAGGGCCTCATTGGTGATTTTGGGCTGATCTGCCACAAAAAAGACAATATCACCGGGTTCAAGATCCAGGCGTTTCTTTAATGCCTCTTTTTCATCATCAGAGAAGAATTTTGCAATGGGGGACTGCCACTGGTCCTCCTTTATTTTTATCCAGGCCAGGCCCTTGGCCCTGTAAACGGCTGCAAATTCGGTGAGTTCATCAATCTGTTTTCGGGTAAAATCTGCACAGCCCTTGGCATTGATGGCCTTGACGAGTCCGCCGTTTTTAACCACAGAGGCAAACACTTTGAAATCCGCATTGGCCACAATATCGGAGACATTTTTCAATTCCAGGCCAAACCTTAAATCAGGACGGTCTAACCCGAACCGGTCCATGGCCTCGGCCCAGGTCATGCTGGGGAAGGGTTCGGGGAAGTTCAGATCCAGCACCTTTTTGAATATGGCCTTGATCAATCCTTCGCTAATTTCCATCACCTGGTGTTCATCCACAAAGGAGAGTTCCATATCGATCTGGGTGAACTCGGGCTGGCGATCCGCGCGCAGGTCCTCGTCCCTGAAGCATTTGACAATCTGGTAATACCGGTCAAAGCCGGCAACCATCAAAAGCTGTTTGAACAGCTGGGGAGACTGGGGCAGGGCGTAAAAGTCGCCCTGGTTAACCCGGGAGGGGACCAGATAATCCCTGGCGCCTTCGGGCGTACTTTTGGTCAGAAACGGGGTTTCAATGTCCACAAACCCGTTGGCGTCCAGATAATTTCGAACGGTCATGGTAGTTTTGTGACGGGCCAGGATATTGTTTTTTAGCTGGGTTCGCCTTAAATCCAGATAACGGTACTGGAGTCGTATGGTTTCCGATGCATCAACCCGGTCTTCAATCTGAAAGGCCGGTGTTTTGGCCCTGGAAAAAATCCGCAGCTCTTCCACAAGCACCTCTATGGCACCGGTGCTCATCCTGGGGTTGACCATGTCATCAGGTCTTGCCGACACTTTTCCTTTGATGCCCAGGACATATTCGCTTCTGATTTCCTGGGCTTTTTCATGGACATTCGCGGAGAACGACGGATCAAATACAATCTGAGTAATGCCTTCCCGGTCCCGAAGGTCCACAAAAATAACGCCGCCGTGGTCCCGGCGGTGCTGAACCCACCCCATGAGTACGACGTCCTGACCAATGTGGCTGTCTCCCAACTCAATGCAGGAGTGTGTGCGTTTCATATCTCCAAGTAAATCAGTCACTTTAATTCTTAAACTCCATAACTATATTAATTTTTAATTAATTGTGCCAAATCATTCACCAGATTATCCAGGCCGATTTCCGTTTGTTCCTTGGTAGCCATATTGCGCAGCACAAGTTTTTTTTGGGCAAGTTCATTGTCCCCGATAATGAGAACAAAAGCGGCATTAACCTTGTTTGCCCGTTTCATCAACGCTTTCATGCTTTTTCCACGGAAATCCGAATCTGTTCTTATGCCCATGGTATTCAGTCTGCAGGACCATTCAAATGCATATGCCTGGGCATCTGCTCCCAGGCTGACAATAAAAAGGTCCGGGCCCTTTTCACACACCTGGGTGTCAAGTTGTTCCATAACTTCCACCAGACGGTCAAAGCCGATGGCAAAGCCGATGGCCGGTGTTGAAGGCCCACCGAGCTCTTCCACCAGACGATCGTACCGGCCGCCGCCGGCAACGGCGGACTGGGCACCAAGCGTTGTGGTCTGAATCTCCCAGGCCGTACGGGTATAATAGTCAAGTCCACGAACCAGGGTGTCGTCAATCATGAAATCCACACCAAGTTTTTCAAGGCTGGTTTTCACGGTTTCAAAATGGGTACGGCAGTCCGGGCACAGGTGATCCACTGTGGCAGGCGAGCCCTCAAGGGCCTGCCTGCATGTTTCTACTTTACAGTCCAGTATCCGCAGCGGATTTTTAACTAGCCTGCGTTTGCAGTTCTCGCACAGATTGTCTTTTCGCTCGCCTAAAAAATCCAGCAGGGCTTTTTGAAAATCAGGACGGCAGGCGGGGCAGCCAAGGCTGTTGATATGGGCCGAAAGGCCTTCAAGCCCGAGGCGGCGCAGCAAGGCGTGTAATAGAAAAATCAGTTCACTGTCAATATAAGGGGATTCAACCCCAAAAACCTCTGCATCGATCTGGTAAAACTGGCGATAGCGACCCTTTTGCGGCCGCTCTCTGCGAAACATGGGGCCTGTTAGATAAAACTTGCGTACCGGTTCGGCAGCATACATTTTATGCTGGATATACGCCCTGCAAATGGATGCTGTGGCCTCGGGCCGCAGTGTGAGCATGTCCCCAGTTCTGTCTTCAAAGGTATACATCTCCTTTTCGACAATATCGGTCGTTTCTCCAATACTCCGGGCAAACAGCGTTGTCTTTTCCACAATAGGGATACGGATTTCCCTGTATCCAAAGGATTCAAACAGGTCTGCCGCTTCTTGTTCCACCTTTTGCCACAGAGCAATTTGCTCCGGTAAAATGTCTCTGAATCCACGTATGGTCTGCATGCTTTTTATATCTTTAACCTTTTGCGTTCATTTCTAAAAAAATATACAGCCGATCTATATAGTTTAAAATCAGCGTCTTAGTCAACATATAATAAAAGGTCGGATATCGGCCATCAAGGCGAACGGGTCAATATTAGTTGGATGATTTCCAGAGGCTTGAAAGTCACCGGATACGGCACCCCAACCCACAGTTAAAAAAATAAAAATTTTTGTTGCGCTTGATAGATCGAGCCGCTATAGTGTCTTCGAATTCAAAAAAGCCACCACCAACGAGTGCAACCAAATATGTCACTATGCATGTTATCATTCAGGAACGAAGAAGAAAAAACATTAAGTGGTTCCATTCCCCTAACAGATCTGTCTGTATATCTTGCTAAATTAATTAATTCAGGCAATCCATTGCACAATTGCCGTCGGCATAAAGATGATAACTGTATCGAGAAACAAAACAATAATGCCAAATGATAGTTTTTATGAGCTAACAAATTATTTATTTTAAATAAGGCTAAAACCCCATGACTGCCACCGGTTCACTTTTTTATGGAAACATATTAAATTTTGGTGGTGAATTTTGGCTACACTATCCTATTGACAAAACGGAAGTTCCTATCCTATATAGACTTAAACTTGATAAGAGATCTTTAAAACGACTGTTTAAATTTATTCAAATCCCAAACAGAAAGGAGGGCTTGGTGTGGGAAGACGTTTAGGGGGGAGCTTTAAACCTTACTTGCGACGAGAAGGAGCAACTAACGATTCCTGAATGCAATATTTGAATGGATGATATTGCAGTAAGGTCAAGTTAGGTGTTCGAAAATAATCAGCATTTTGTTTTCGTAAGAGAGCAGGATGTTAAGATTGAAGTCTGTTGGTAATATCGAATGAATTGAGAAGTTCTTTTTAATTAAATTCACTACATTATCAGGGAGGAAAAATGCAACTAACTGGATTAAAATACGGAAAGCAATTGATGGATATCGTTGATTTCCCTGTAGCAGAGACCCTGACAGAAAATGCTACCAAAGAACAGATTGAAGCGCTGATCAAAAAAGGCGGCAAAGTCGTTGTAAAACCGTCTTTCATGGGCAGTGCCGGTAAAAAAGGAAAAGCAGGGCTGGTAAAAATTGTCGACAACTATGCAGACGCCAACCAGGCCAGAAAAGATCTTTGCTTTGCCGAATATAAGCAGGGCAATACGACACATAAGGCAAACGGCTGCACATTTGAAGAATTTGTCGCATCAGATGCAGAGCTTTATGTAAGTATTACAACATCTACAATCACCAGAACGCCGACTATGCTGCTGATTGTTGAAGGTGGTGTTGAAGTTGAAGAACTGCCGCCCGAGAAAAAAGCGATCATTCCGTTTAACCCCAATGAAGGCCTCAGAGGTTACCATGTGAATGATGCCCTGATCAAACTGGGATGCCCCAAAGCCTTCATCAGTCCGCTGGTACAGCAGATTCCCAAACTGTGGGATCTTTATAACAATTATGGTCTGACCATGATTGAGATCAACCCCATTCGTATGCAAAAAGGCAAACGTCCCGTTCCGGTTGCCTGCGACGTTAAAGCCGCTTTTGATCAGGACGATCCCGCACATACCCGCATCGCATTCCCCAAAGAAGTGTTTGCTACGGAATTGACCGATTTTGAAACTGAAATCAACCAGCTGAGAACCTATCAGGGACAAAGCGACGTTGTGGAACTTAACCCCAACGGAACCATTCTGCCCTTCATGTTCGGCGGTGGTGCCAACAGTGCTGCCACTGAGGTTCTGGGCGACAAAGCAATGTTTTCATCTGACTTTGGTGGAAACCCGCCCTATGCAAAGATGAAAGAGATTGCAAGCATTTCCTACAAGCACTTTCTGAAAAATGCCAACATTGTTCAGATTATTGGTGGTAAAGCTAACAATACCGATATTTTCGTTACCATCAAAGCGATGCTGGATGCCCTGAGAGAAAACATTCATCTGAATCCTAATATTCACGTTATAATCGGTCGTGGTGGACCAAACGTCGTGCAGGGAATGATTTATGCCCGAGACCTTCTTGACAGTATGAAAGTTCCTTACAAAATGTTCGGTTTCGACAGTAGTATGATTGGTGTATTGAATTACACCCTGGAACTGGATGCATGGATTACAGCAAATAAAAAATAATTAATTGCTGAACCAAAAACAAAGGTCAAAGGTAATCTGACGATTTAATTATAAATCAAAAGCATTTTAGCAAATTAACCAGAAAATAAATCATTTTATTGGAGACGCTATGAGCCAAACTAATCCCTTCCCCTACTACGTGGGAGTAAATAATCTAGAAGAAATAGCAAATAAAAAGACCCGGTGCGTAGTGATGAACATTCTGGGTGGTGAAAGTAAAGGAGTAACCCCCACATCACACGAATTCAGCGGCGGTAACATTGTTGCTGGTGTTCAATACGGAAAATCCGGTGGAAAACTGGAAACCAAAATCGGTGATATCCCGGCATACGGCAGTATTAAAGAGATTGTTGACGCCGGTATCAAATTTGATACGGGTGTTATCTACCTGCCGCCCACAGCAGTTGCAGCCGCAGCCGCCGAGCTGATTGCCCAGAATCCCGACCTGAAAAAAATCGTTATTTTGACTGAAAAAGTCGGTGTAAAAGATGCTGCGTTTGTCCGCGCCATCGCACAGGAACATAAAATCGACGTATTTGGCGGAAACTGCCTGGGTATCGGCAACTCTTGGGACCAGGTACGTGTTGGTGGCGCCCTGGGTGGTAACAACCCGGGTGAATCCCTTGTAAAAGGCAGCGTTGCTGTTTTCAGTAACTCCGGAAACTTCAGTACCACCATCCCTGAATACCTGAAAACCGCCGGTTTCGGTACATCCACCGTACTGAGCTCCGGTAAAGACCTTTATATCCACTTTGCCTTCCCTGAATTCCTCTATTGCGCAGAAAATGATCCGCGCACCAAAGCGATCTTCTGCTATATTGAGCCCGGCGGATATTACGAAAAAATGGCCCTTGACTGGATTGCCGACGGCACCATCAAGCTGACCAAACCCATCGTAGCTTGCGTAACCGGTCGCTGGAAAGCAAACCTGAGCCGCGCGGTTGGTCATGCCGGCGCCATTGCCGGTGGCGGTGATGATGCCCTTGCAAAAGAGAAATGGTTTGATTCATATTTTGGTGTTGATCTGTTCAACCCTGACAAACCCAAAGCGTCCAAAAAGGGTGTCAGAATTGACTCCATTTCGGATGCGCCCACAGCCATGGCCGCTGTTTACAAAGAGATCGGTGAAAATAGCGATTTCGCGCCCAAAGGCGACTTGAGCCTGAAACCCTGGTTTGTAAATGATCAGGGCCTGGATCTCCCTGCAAAACTGAAAATGGCTGCCGTTGAAGCCATGGAACCCTACAACGATGCCATCAAAAAACTTGGTAATCAGGTAGGTGCCCAGCTGACCAGAGAATCCATGCGCAACAAGTCCGGCGCAAGCCGCATGAATTCGAAAACCGACGTTACCGAAGTACATGGTGTTCCGGTTCTTGATCTTGTTGTAAAACACTTTGCCCTTTCCAACTTCTTTGCCGTTACTTCTGTACTGCCCGATGAGAAATATCTGCCGCTAGCCAATGCCATAATGAACTATTTCACAGCTGTGGGTACGCAGTACATGGATATTACCGCCCGCGCCCGAGCTAATGGCGCCCTGCCTAACGCTTATCTTGGCGCTGCAGTCTTAACATCCGGTAACTGCAAGCTGTATCAAGACATGACAGAGATGACCCAAAAAATGATCGATCTTTTCTATGTCGATATCTTTGGCGATGCTTCTGTAAACGATACGCTTATTGCTGAAAAAGTGGCACAGAAGATTATGCCCCAGGGTGAAACAACAGCTAAAGAAGCAGAAGTCGCTGCATTCTTCGGTGAACTTCTGGCCAAAAAAGGTTTGGAAACCATCTTCACCAAATATGCCCAGAAATATGCCGAAGCAAACAGTGATGTAAACAAACTCAGCCTGCTTCTGGCTGCCATGAGCTTAAGCGTTGTCTGGACGCCTCTGGTTGACAGGCAGATGACCCGTGAAACCGCTCATGAAGTTGCTACATATCTGGCATGCAACGGCGTCCTTGTTGGTTGCTGCGCACCCCAGTATGAGGTCAACGATTTCTATAAATCCTTGGTAAAACTCAGCGATCTGTCCGTGCTGAATACTGACTTTGCAACAACATGCTTTAAACTGCTGTTCAACCGTGATTGCAATGCAAGAGAACAGTTTGCCACCAACGGCCTGCTCAACCTGCTGATGTCCAACGGCCCGGGTACCATCAGTGCCAAGGGCGCCAAGGAGTCCGTCAGTGGCGGTAACTATATCGCTACATGCTACTCCGGCTGGATGAACAACACCGGTCGTGACCATGGCGGCAACGGTTTTGAAGCCATCAAGTTCCTCAAAGACGCCTTTGGTGACTTTGATCCGTACCTGGAACCCGATGACGCCAAACGCGATGCCAAGATGAAAGCAATTGCCCAGGCCACTGCAGAAAAATACCTGAGTACCAAAGCAACGGCAAAACGCGAAGGTATCATGAACTACTTCAAGGTACCGTGCGTAAATCATCCTGTATTCAAAGGAAAACCGGTTAACTACGATCCGCGTGAAGTTTTCATGGACAAACTGTTCACTGAAAGAAACGAGATCAACCATTTCCAGGTATTCTATCATCACCTGGTTAAAGCGATGTTTGAAGTTGGCGCCACCAAGAACGTATTCTGCGTGAATATTGACGGCGTTATCGCAACCATCTCCCTTGACCTGCTCTGGAAAGATGTAAACAGCGGAAAAATTGATGCCAAAGCTATGCAGGATATCGCATTTATCTTGTTCCTGCTTGGTCGTATGGTGGGTTGCTCTGCTGAAATTGCTGACCACAAATCTCGCGGTATGATCATGGATTGCCGTACGCCTGCAAGCCAGGTTGAATTTGTTGGCTAACATCCAATTGTTTTTAAGGGAAAGTTAATTTTTTAACTTTCTTTAAGATCTACAAAAAAACTGAGCTAAGTTTTAACGAACTTGCTCAGTTTTTTTGTTTTCAAAGGAGCGGTTTCGTGAAAGGTTACGTTCAGGTTTACACGGGCAATGGTAAAGGGAAAACAACCGCCGCTATCGGTCTCTCAGTCAGGGCGGCCGGTGCCGGGCTTAGGGTTTTCATTATTCAGTTTATGAAAAACGGCCTCTATTCTGAAATAAACGCACTTAAAAAGTTCGATAATATCTTTGTTGAACAATATGGTGCCGGGCAATTTGTTAAAGGCAAACCGTCTGATGCAGAGAGAGCCAAATGCCGGCAAGGGTATAAACGGTTATGCAGCATCATTGAAGCCGGACAACATGATCTTGTTATCGCTGAGGAGGCTACTGTCGCTTGTTTATGCGGTTTACTTTCAGAGGAAGACCTATTACATATGATTGATATAAAACCTGAGCATATTGAACTTATTTTAACCGGACGCGGCGCTCCTGCTGCCCTTATCGATAAAGCAGATCTTGTAACGGAAATGAGAGAAATTAAACATTATTATCAACAAGGTGTTGCGGCCAGGGTGGGAATTGAAAAGTGACGTAAACAAAATCAATGCGGAACAGGCCAATAATATTCCGACATTGGCAGATCTTGCAGTAAAGTACGGAACCATCTCCCAGGATCAGCATGGGTACCTGATACAGCTTTTCACCTTTAAAAACGGGCAGGCCGGTTATGAGGATCTGTTACGTGATGAAGGCATGGCAACGCCGTATCAGCTTGAGTTGCTTAAGCTGATTCAGGAGTACCTTATTGTTCGCAAAAGCGGCGAAGAATTCGGCAAAATTGCCATTGAAAAAGGCCTTGCCACCACGGAAGATATCAATCAGGCATTGGAATTACAAAGAAAGGTATTTAAAAAGTCACGACATAAAAAACTTATCGGTGACATTCTTGTTGAAACCAGGATTTTAACAATCAAACACAAAGATCTGATCCTCAACGAGCAGAATTTATTTAATAGATATGGTGATGACGTATCAAATAAACAAAGCAGAGCACCTGAAAATGTAGAAAAGGGCAGGGGCACGGAAGCTGAAAATCAGTTTGAAATAAGCATTTCCGTAAGTTCAGATCATATGAGTGCCTGGATAGAAAGACGCAAACCTGATGAAATTGTGATCACATTAAACCAGGTTAAAGATGCAGTCATGACAGATGGTATTGTCAACGGTATCTATCCTGATTCTTTTATCCAGTGTTTTCTTGATTCCGGTGTTAAAAAATTTCCAGTAGCCCGGGTGGATTGTTTTGATCTTTTGAAACGACAAGGCCTACTTTCTTTATACATAAGTGAAGATAACGGCAAACCAATTGAGAAGAAGAAAGGTGAAGTTCTCATAGAACAGAAATTTATTGCCATGGAAGTTCAAGTTAAGAACTTGTATGGTGAACAGATGAACGCGGTAGCAGGGAATGGTTTTGCTGTTCGTTGTGGAGAAAATACCAGACGGTCAAGGGACAAGTTAAAAATTCTTGCCGGAAAATCAGGTATGGCTGGGCTTTCAGCCGATAGAAAAGTATTTATTCATCCTGTGGTTCATCTCCTGGAGGATGCTGACTATCGTCACGGACCCATTGAGCCCTATGCCGATTTATCGGTATCAGGGGCGATTACCGGTGCATATCCAATAACAGCAGGCAAGGTAAGCGCCGAAGAAATTCGGGATGCAAATATCGATGCCATAGGTGATATCCGTGCCGGGGTCGGTATTACGGATTCGATTATCCGTGCCCAGGGAGATGTCCATGCCCGTTATCTGCATAACAGCAGAATAGAGACCTTTGGCAATGTATATGTTCAAAATGAGATCATTGACTCACAGATCAGGTGCGGTGGGAAATTTGAAAGTCCAACATGCAGGGTTATTTCTTCAAAAATTTATGCCAAGGGCGGGGTTATAATTTCAGGCGTCGGAAGTGAGCGGGCAGCACCAAGTACGATCGTTGCTGGCGGCGAACAACATGTTGTGGGGCTTGTGCAAACCATTCTGGATATAATGAATTCAATTTTTGATAAGTTGGAAGAGCTTAAAGGCGAAAAATTATACCAGCAGGCGCAGGCCGACAAAATTTTCAAGAAAATGATCAAGCTTAAAACCTTTCATGACAAGACCCGAAAAAAGAAAGATGTGTTGTTATCTGAATTAAATAGAAAAATGGAAACCCTCAACAAGAAAACTCTGGCTAACATCCAAAAGCTCATTTCAACCTACGATAAAAGAGTAAACAGTTCTCTGGTTACATTGAAAACAATGAATGCGACCAAAAAAGAGCATGATACATCTGTGCTGGAACTGGAAAAAGAGATTTCCATATTTACTACCCAGGCAAAAAAAGAGATTCTTTCACATGAAAAGACACTGTTTGCCTATTTGGAAAAATCAAAGGAAAGAAGTGGCGTTGCGATTATTGAGATTACGGGCAAAGCATATGCGGGCACCACTCTGGGTGGTGTTTACCAAACAGTGTCACTTACTGATGATCGAAACGGTTTCACGGTTGAAGAGGTGTGGCCTCAGGGACGGTATCCTGAGTTGCAATTTTTAAAGCGGGGAAGATAAAAGATGTTTCTATTTCAGATTGCCACAGAATAAAGACGAGTGGACAGCCCCTGACGAATGAAGCCGGCTTTTTATCAGATGGACTTGGGTTACAGGAATCAATAGGGATCCTGTTTCTATTTCAAGCGGTTTTTTTAATATGTCTGGTTTTGCACCGTTGCGTAGCCGAGATAGTGTAATGTGTGGCGAAAATTTTTTCTCCTTAACAAAAAGGTCGCATCTATTCAGCCTTGAATCAATATCGCGCTGTAAAGTTACCAAATCAGGGCTTGTCTTATCCGACCCGATCCAGATGACTTTAGGATGTCGTGCATTTGGAAAAACGCCAAGTCGGTTAAATGTTATATTAAACCTCCCCATTCGCTCATTTGATATA
>NZ_DDYV01000091.1:0-5035 GCF_002348205.1 Desulfobacter sp. UBA2225
CATCAATAAGTTTTGGCACGATTGTTGTATTGCATTGTTCGTGCCAACCTTATTGTTTTTTTTTGATAAAAATTTTTCATTCTTACTCCTTTTTTTTATTGATGTATTTTTAATAAAATTGACTTATATATTAAGGTGTTATCATTGAGTTGCAAACAGAAATTCTTAAGTCAACGGCATTGAGTCAACTCTTAGGAAGAATTCATATTTATAGGAATCAGGCACTGAGAAATAAGTTTTATATTGGTCTCCATTTATAATCTTAGTCAAACCACATTGATTGAGCTTTATCCGCGACCCCTCCCACAGTTTGTAAAATACCGGTTAAATCCATAGACCATAAAAATTTGATTCCAATAAGTATTAAGACGCCCCCTAATAGGCGTTTAACACTTTGTGGCCTCATCTTTTTTTGCATCACTTTGGTACCAAGATACCCTCCAAACCAGCCAGCCAGCCCTGCAAAAATAAGTACTTTGCTGGACACCGAGCCCATGGCAGCGTAGGTGATAAACGCAGAGAAAGATGAAAATGGCACTGAAAGGGCACTTACCATGGCCACTTTTTTGGGGTTAAAGCCCTGGACCAGCATCAGGGGATAGATGATTCCACCTCCGCCAACGCCAAGAATCCCTGATACAATTCCGGCCAGTGTACCAACACAAAGGGGGCCTGCAAGGGGACGATCTTCCCGGTACTGATCTGCATATTTTGAGCCTTTAAAAAATATCATCATAGACCCGGAAAAGAACAAAAAAACGATAAAAGATAAAAGCAGGGTCTGGGTGGGTAGAAAGTGACCGGCCCAGGCTCCCACTGGGGCCATGACAATTGACGAGGCAATAATTGGAAGACCTAATTTCACGTCAAGTTTTTTTTCTCTAAAATTAGACCACGTCGCCCCAAGCATACTCACACAATTGACAAAAAGTCCGGTGGGACGCGCAAGATTAAAGGGGACACCAATCCAGGACAGAGCGGGAATAAGAATAACGGCAGCTCCGACACCTCCCAGAGCAAAAACAAAACTCAATACAAATGAAAGCAGACTGATGATTAGAATATTAGATGCCATTTTTTTGTGTCCGTATCATAAAAAATATACCGGCAGGCCCGGTTTTTTCGGTTGCCGGTACACCGGTTTCATTACATTACATTTTAGATAGGGGGCCGGGTTTGAAGGTCGCAGCCATATCCTCTGAAGATGCTGTAAGCCCCTTTACTTCCTCATATCCATTGGCCCTCAGGTAAATATATACCAAAGCGCCTCGGAATACCGAAGAACAGAATGGAATAATGAATTTGTCTTTCGGCACCTCGCCAAGCCTGTCTGGAAGTTCATTCATTGGAATATGCAGGGCAAAGGGAAAAGAGAGATATTTCACCTCCTCATCTGTCCGGACATCAAGAAATACAAAATGATCGTTGCCAAGCACCTTACGCATTCCTTCGATACTCATGCTGTGTTCGCCGGAACTTAAAAATTTAAAATCCATCTCTTTTAATAACGAATTCATATCACTCATCTTTTAAATCTCCTCAAATTGATTTTTTCCATTATTTTTAAAAAGGCTCATAAATACAAGATAAATGGCCGGTATCAGGAAGGACGCATCCCGGATCAGGGTGAGGCGATTCATTGAGCCTTCCTCTGGGTTTGTTGAAAAGCAACCGCAGCTGATATCCAGTCCCCGGGAAAGATTAAACAGGATTGCAGCCATAAAGACTATCAGTAGCGTTATTGAAATAACTGAAGTTCCCGGCATCCATCGGTTGAAAATCAGGCAGCAGCCCAAAATAAGCTCAAGCCAGGGAAGTATCAGTGCCGTCAGGTTGATAAATGAATCTGGCAGGAGCTGATAGTTGAATACCGCCTGGGCAAAGGCCTGTGGATGGATAATTTTATCCAAACTTGCATAGATAAAAATAACGCCAAGCACCATTCTTGCTATATGGTATAAATATCCATAGGTCTTTGGGCCTATTTTGGCCTTTGGCTGATCATTGGAACCGTTGTTCCCTTTATTTATGCTGATTCGGTTCTGCTGATCCACTTTTTTCCTCTTTGTTTTGGCAGCAAACGTCTCACACAGCAGTGTTCCGCGCCCGCAGAGTTCAGTCTCAAACTGCAGCACCGGATGATCAATGCCGAATTTGTGAAAAATCATGTGGCGGATACTTTTGGATAATTTCTCTATTTCAGTAAGCATCTGGTCCTTAACAACCAGGTGGCAGGAAAAGGAGATTCCCGATGAACTGACGGGCCAGGCATGAAGGTAATGGGCACTTTTAATTCCATCAATGCTGACAAGGGCTTCATGAACAGCCTCTAAGTCAATGTCGGACGGGGTGGCGTTCATCAAAATTTTTGTTGACGATTTAAAAATGTCCCAACAGTTCTTGAGGATAAAAACGGCGATAAATACAGATAACACCGGATCAAGCCAATACCAGGGTCTATAAAACATCACAATGCCACTGATCATCACAACGACAGAAGTTAAAAAATCTCCCAGCATGTGCAGAAAGGCACCTTTTATATTTAAATTGTGTTTTGCATCCCGATGGAGAAGCCATGCGGAAAAACCATTTCCCACAATGCCGACCATTGCAGCCCATATCACGATTTTTCCTGACACGACTTCAGGAGATAAAAACCTTTGGATTGCGCCATATAAAATAAAGATGCAGGCACCTACCAGGATGATGACATTCAGCAATGCCGCCATAATTTCAGCCCGGCGATACCCGAATGTGTTCTGCAGACTTGCTCCTTTGCGGCCGATTCTATAAGCAATATAAGAGAGAAGGACTGCTGTGAAATCGCTGAAATTGTGTGTGGCATCAGAAACCAGGGCCATACTGTGGGCAAACGTTCCGGCAATAACCTGAATCACCGGGATGATTAGATTTAAACCTAAGGTAATCAGCAGCCTGGTCCCACTGGTTTCTTCAACATCAACATGGTGATGATGGCCTGAGCATTGTTCTGAATGGCCGGCCTCGTTGTGGGGAGCCGTTTTAAAAAACTCTTTTTCACTTACACTTATATGCTCACAGCCTTTGTCCTCTTCATGTATCATTGTGCTTATTCCTTTTTCTGTCACTCCCCCTCCTGGGTGGGAAGACCGTTTTCTATCCATAGTGTCCACCCGTTCACCAGCACGTTGACATGGGCAAATCCCATATCTTTCAGAAACAGGGCAAGATCGTGGCTTAAGTTGCAGGTCTCTCCGTCGCAATAGGTAATAATCGGTGTATCATGGGAAATATCCTGCATAACACTCATAAACAGGTCATCAACATTGTGCCATGGCAGGTTGCGCGCCCCCTGGATATGCCCCTCCCCATAGTGAATAGAATCACGGGCATCAATAAATACAGCCGCCTTCTTTTCAAAAAGATTTTTAGCTGCCGAAAGTGCTATGGAGAGAGGCTCGTCCCTTTCGGTAGTCATACGTCCCTGGACAGACCAGTCAGCGACAAGCGGCAAGGAGGTCGGTCTGATTGCATTGGAAAGCAGGCTAATTATAACGGCTGCCAGCAAAATCACCGGTCCTTGCCAAATCACCCGATAGATTTGTTTTATATCAATACCTATCCTCACTTTTTGACTCCTTCCAGATCAGGCAAATCAATTAAACATGTTGGAGTTAACCATACTTTTTAAAATCAGCCCTCATGCGGAAATAAACGGGGAAATGACAAAATAGAGCCCCAGAAGACAAACAAGGCTTCCGGCACCTTTTCTGAACCAGGTTCCGGCACCATTCCATGCGCTGTTTTCCAGCAATTTTTTCACGGCTGCAGTTGAACTGCCAGCAATGACGATGGGAAGACAATGGCCGACAGCGAACAGAACAATCAAAATGATGCCGGTGGCAATTTTTTCCTGAACCGTAATAATTGCCAGTATCGGAGCGATGAATCCAAAAGTGCATGACCCGGACAATACCCCATAGGCAAGTCCCAGGACAAACGCACCTAATTTTCCCTTAAGATTCAATCGATACAAAAAGCTGCCGGACATGGAACATTTTTCAACTCCCAGCATTCCCAACGCAACCCAGATCAGGACAAGACCGATCAGAACCTGCCAGTAAATACCCACATCCCCGAGCATTCTCCCAAGCAACGCACAAAGGATACCGATTAACGCAATGGTGATGAAAAGCCCTGTTGTGAACAGTACAGAATATATGCCTGCCTGTCTCGGTTGGAGCATTCTTTCCTGGCCGCCCACATACCCGACAATTAGCGGGATGGATGCCAGATGGCATGGGCTGAACAATACACTGATAACGCCCCATATAAAGCATCCGGCAGCCGCCAGGGCTATGCCGCCGGTCATCCATTGATTCACGGTTAAAAATATAGAATCAAGCATAAATTTATTCCTTATTTCCAAGCTCAGGTTGTTCTACCCCCATTTCTGTCAGGCGATCAACAATGGCTTTTTCGTCCAGAAATCCTTCGTGACGCCAGACTTCTTCACCGTTTTCGTTAAAAAATATCTGGGTGGGGATGGCTCTTATGCTGAACCTGGGGGCCTGGTCCCGATTTTCCCATACATCTATGAAAACAATATGTGCTTTGCCTTCATACGCTTTTTCAAGTTTTTCCATAATCGGGGCCATCATTTTGCAAGGAATGCAGTTTTTGGCCCCAAGATCAACCATGGTGACTTGCCCTTTTTCCGGAACCGTGGCGAAATTCTGGGCCCAGGCAAAAGACATAGAAAAAAAAATAACACCCAGAACCGTCAACCCAAATATTTTTTTTACCATTGTTCTATCCTTTATAATGTAAATTATTTAAATGTTCATATTTTTTAGATAGTTATTTGCCACCATGAGAAGTCATCTACCCGAAAAAGGTTCCGTACACCACCCCGGCTATGGTGGACAGGATCACGATGATGGTACAAAACGTGGCCGTCTTTTTTACGCCCATGATGGTGCCGATAACCAGCATGTTGGGTAACGACAGGGCCGGACCTGCCAGCAGAAGGGCCAGGGCAGGGCCCTTGCCCATG
>NZ_DDYV01000079.1:0-19512 GCF_002348205.1 Desulfobacter sp. UBA2225
TATTTTTTAAACATTCCAAAAACTTGAAGTGCTGTTTTTTTGCATAACTACTAAGACAGGAGAGGAGATGCATGAGATCATATTCGGAAATTATTAAATCCTTGGTCCTAAGCGATCCCGCATTATAAATGCAATCTTATCCTCCAAAAAAAGAGGCCGTGAATAAATAGCCGCATCGACATTACCATTGCTGTCTGCAGTCGATAAAATACCTGTTCCGTCCGTACTCTCAAAATAAGATTTAAGTTCCATTTTTAAGCTTCCTTTTTTTATCTATCTCTTGTTGTAGTACCAATTTTAACCGAGCATCTCCATAGAAATAATTTCCGGAGGATTGAGCAAACCACTTACCCAGCGCTCAGGCCAACAGGAAAAGCCGCCCTCAGCGCCCAAAAGAGCGCCTAAAACAGCACCCCTGCCGGCATTATCTCCACCACACATTGTATTTGCGATCAGCCCCTGCTCTGGTTTACCCGCATATTTATAGGCAAGATAAAGCGTTGCCGGGATCGAGTGTTCCATATAGCAGGCTGATGAAAAGTGTTTTCCAACCACCGAACCATCTGGAAACTCAAGTAATGATTCAAACGATAGTTTCGACTTGCCATCCGTTCCGTTCAGGAAATGAGCCACAATGGCATCTTTAAGGCGTGTGCCGTTTAGAACATCCAAAACAATCTTTGCTATTATGTTTGCACCGGAAATCATGGATGGCCCATCGTGTGTTAAAGCCAGGTGAGATAATGCCGTTTTTTGAGCATAATCCCTGTCTTGACCAAACACCAAAAGGATAGGAAGCATCAGGCTTAATCCACCAATATGATTTTCATCTTTCCTGCCGCACTCTGTTAAATCACAGCCTTGAGCATATTGGGTGAAAAAATGCCTGAGATATTCTTCGATGTATGTATCATTGTGAAGGCCCGGTGTGGTCATATATTCGACTAAACGATTAAGCCATTCATTTTCAGAGTAACGTTTCTGCCCTTTGATCAATAACAAAAGTTCCCCGGCCAGTTTTAAATTGAGAGTATTCTCTCCGGCTTTGAGAAATTGATGATAATGTATTCCACGCTGACCCCAATATTTTGATTGATCATGTAAAATATCAGCACTTTTCTTTGGGGGGTTATAGGATGAACGCCATAGAATGGAGTCCGGGTGTGGATTTCGAGGTTTCATAAAATCTTTCACATGGCCGTAATCTTTTTCCAAGGCCTTGGTATTGTAATACCAGTGAACCGGCATCGCCAGGGCATCCCCAATAAACAGGCCGTACATTGCGCCTGCTGCCCGATCCATATATGTTAATTCCGTCGTCATATGATTATTGATTTGTTTCAATTGTTAAATGAGCGCCATAAATTCCCCAAAAATTCATATCCCAAGAGTTATCAAGGCGGACCCGTAAGAATTATCCACGCCAACAGCCCGCGTAGATGCAAATAATATAATCTATCATAAAGGCGTCCCAAAAAAAAGCGTTCAATAACAGGATTAGGATTGGTGCGATATGGGTGACGCCCAAATTTAATCATGCGGATCCACGAAAAATAACGGCAAAATATCTTGCTCAGTTCCCCCATGAGGAAGGAAAACAACGCCTGTCCAAATTTATTGTGCAAATAATGCTCAAAGTTTGTTAAAAGCATTTGAATTCTGCCGTGCAAATAAAATTGGATCGTTTCGTATAAATAGCCAAATTCTTCCTTTGAAAACACATCCTGAAATGGGATACGATATTTGTGAACTCCCGGGTTAAGATGAGGTCAAAACCCTGGATTCTCGTGGCTTGCAATTCTAAACCGTTAAATGTATCCTGGTTTTATATGTAAAGCGGTTATTTTTAATGTCCTAATTTAGGAATGAGACCGAGATAACTTAACCTGGGAGCGCGGGCGTCCTGCCCGCATTTTTGCTGAGGGCGGGACGCCCGCGCTCCCGGATTTAGCAAAATGGGAAAGTTATTTAAAACCGGTTCCTTCAATGATGTAACTAAACGGTACGATTTTTTTATTGCATGCAATTCCGGTTGCCTCACCCATTTTATGAATTTTTGATTGCCTGTTGTGTGTTGTGTCTGGCCGTTCTTGCCGGGGATGCCGCAGCTTATGAGATGGGCACTGCGCCGCCATACACCACAAAACGGGTATTAATACTGCATTCTTACCACAAAGGATTCTCCTGGACCGACAATATCGAAGCAGGTATCAGAACGGCGCTGGAAGGCGCGTCCGTTGAAATTTTCATTGAGTATCTGGACAGCAAGCGTCAGCCGCTGGAAGCGGCAGGATCTCACATTCTTGAATATCTGAACTGGAAATATAAAACCTTTCCCATTGATCTGCTGATCCTTTCCGATAACAATGCCCTCACTTTCCTTCAAAGTTACAAGAATATTCTTTTTCCTGACGTTCCGATTGTTTTCTGCGGCATCAATAATTTTCAGCCAACCCTGCTTGAGGGATTTGAGCATCGAATCACCGGCGTGGTGGAAAAAACCGATCCCGTCCGGACCCTTCAACTGATTCGCCTGCTCCAGCCAAAGGCGGAAAAGCTTTACCTCATTGCCGGAACAACACCCACCGGTGCAGCTGTTGCAAAAGAAGTGGACTCGGCTTTGACGGCCGACAGCTTTGGATTTACGCCGGTGTGGTTCCGCGGATTGTCCACGGTTGAACTTGAGCAAAAGCTGTCCGCAGTGTCGCCGGACGATGCCGTTTTTCTGGTGCTCTTCAACCGGGATAAAGACGGGGTGTACTATAGCTATGAGACGGCGGCAGAGCTGGTTGATCGCGCCACGTTTGCCCCGGTATACGGCATGTGGGATTTTTACCTGGGCCACGGGATTGTCGGCGGCATGCTGGCCAGTTCCCGGGATCAGGGACTAACAGCCGGCGCTCTTGCCTTGAAGATTCTGCAGCAAAAAAACATTCTTCCTGTGATCACAGACAGTCCCAATGCCCCTATTTTCCTGTGGGACAAGCTTCGTTCCCATGGTTTAAATCCCGATCTGCTGCCACAGGATACCCAAATCCGCAATCGTCCGGATTCAAAAACATGGACCGTTGCCATTGCCGCCGGGCTGGGGATGCTGCTTTTTGCAGTGGCGGGATACAGCCTGATCAGACTCTTTTCAAAGACTGACCGCTCTTTGTCTCGGTCTATGCCTGACGTATTTCGCAGCAATTTGCGCCAGGCCCTTATTCTTCTGAGCGTTGTTTTGGTGACAGGTTTGGCTGTTCAATCCTGGTTTTCGGCTAAAGAAGAGATGCTGCAGATACGGCATAACATTTTTAACGAAAGAAAAAATTTGATCCGGACCATGGTCAATCGGGCCGTGGACTATATCAACTATGAGCGTTACCGCCTGGGCCAGAAAGGTGACTCAATTCAAGAGATTAAAAACCAAATAATTAAAGGTCTGGAAACTTACGTTTATGCCAACGGGGAGGGGTATATTTTTGTTTTCACTGATCAGGGGTTTGTATTGCTTAATCGGATCCAGTCGGAACTGGTCGGCAAAAACCTATCGGACATCACTGATCCCAACGGTATAAAAATTGTACAGAGCTTGATTAACGAGGCCGGTAAACCCGATGGCGGATTTGTTCAATATACATGGAACAAGCCCAGTCTTGGGCGCGGGGTGCCGAAAATTTCGTTTGCACGGAAAATCAATGACTGGGGCTGGGTGATTGGAAGCGGCCTGTACCTGGATGATATTGAAAAAAACATTCAGTTTTTTGCAAAACAGCAGCGCAACGAATTTATTGTGGAACTTTTAATTATTTTCAGCCTGACATTAAGCGTTATTCTCCTTTTAAGACTGGTCTCCCGCCGTTTGATCGCAAGCGTTGATAAAGAGCTTTTTCTGCTTCAGAAAGCCATTTCAGATCATGATGTCAATGCCGCTGATTATACCTTTCATGAATTTCAAGCCATCGCAGCGATGGCGGATGACAGTTTCAAAGAGCTGGCCCGGACCCAGGCATCTCTGATGGAGACAGAATCGCGGCAACGAGAAATTCTTGAGCATCTGGATGCCGGCGTGGTTATCATCAGCCGGGCGGATCATGTGATCCGTTATGTCAATCCGACAGCCGCAAAACTCATCGGTACGGATCCGGATAGGATCATCGGCAATGAATGCATGCAATATATCTGTCCGACGGAAAAAGGAGCCTGCCCGATCACGGACCTTGGGCAGGTGATGGACAACAGCCGACGGATGCTTTTAAATACAGCCGGTCGTCAAATTCCCATTATCAAAACCGTCCGGCCTTTTACCTATAACGGGCAGCCGGCTCTTCTGGAAACCTTTGTGGATATCACAGAGCAGCAGAAGGCTGAAGATGCCCTTCGCCGGGAGCGTGAACGCCTGGCCAACGTAATTACCGGAACGGATGTCGGAACCTGGGAATGGAATGTTCAGACCGGTGAAACAGTATTTAACGAGCGATGGGCACAGATCTGCGGTTACAGACTTGGGGAGCTGTCGCCGGTTTCCATTGACACGTGGAGGCATCTGGCGCACCCGGATGATTTAAAAAAGGTAAAAATCCTTTTAGATCGGCATTTCTCAGGAGAACTCGACCGTTACGATGTTGAATGCAGGATGAGGCACAAGAACGGACACTGGGTCTGGGTGCAGGATAAAGGCAGGGTGATTTCCAGAACCCATGATGGTAAACCGCTGATGATGTTCGGTACCCATACGGATATCACCGAACGCAAACAGGACCAGGAGCGGCTGCAGCACTCTTTAGTGGAAACTGAGCAGGCCAACAAGGCGCTTAAAAAAGCCAGAAACAAATTAATGACCGTTAACGAACATCTGAAAAATCAGACAGCCCTGGCAACACGGATGGCGGCCAGAGCTGAGATGGCAACCCGGGCAAAGAGTGAGTTTCTGGCCAATATGAGTCATGAAATTCGGACGCCCATGAACGGTATCATCGGTATGACAGGCCTGCTGCTGGATACGGATCTCTCCGATGAACAACGCCTTTTCACCAGCAATGTCAAGGCAAGTGCCGACGCTCTTTTGACCTTGATCAACGATATCCTGGATTTTTCAAAAATTGAGGCAGGCAAACTGGATATGGAAATTCTGGATTTTGAATTGCGGCCCTTTCTGGATGATTTTGTCCATATGATGGCCCTGAAAGCCCATGAAAAAGATCTGGAGTTGATCTGCGAGGTATCGCCCGAGGTTCCGGGACAGCTTCAGGGCGATCCTGGCCGCCTTCGGCAAATCCTGACCAATCTGACTGATAATGCCATTAAGTTTACCAAAGCCGGTGAGGTGGTGATACAGGCGCACCTCAAGCATGAAACCAAAGAAGAGGTCCTCATTTACTTTTCCGTAAAGGATACCGGTGTGGGTATAGCCCCGGAAAAACAGGGTCATCTGTTTGAACAGTTTACCCAGGTGGATGCCTCCATTACACGCAAATACGGCGGCACAGGGCTGGGTCTTGCCATATCTAAAAAACTGGCCCAACTGATGGGCGGAGATATCGGCGTTATTTCACCGGTTCCCGAAATTAGCCAATCGAACAGCTTCCATTCAGGCTGCCTGTTCTGGTTTACGGCCCGATTTAAACAGCAGCCGTCATCTGCTGAAACCGGCCATGAGCATAAAATCATGCCGGATCAATTAAAAAATGCCCGTATTTTAATTGTTGATGATAACCGAACCAACCGGGAAATATTAATAAGACAATTGGTCGGCATGGGGGCAAAGGTATCTGAAGCGGCAGATGGTAAAGCCGCCTTGGAAAAAATAAAGCGAACGGCACAGAAAAATATGTTCTATGACCTTGCGATACTGGATATGCAGATGCCCGGCATGACCGGTGACAAGCTTGGCCTGGCCATCAAAAAAGAGGCGTTCGGGGCAGACATCAAACTGGTGTTGATGCTGTCCATAGGCCGGCGTGGGGGTGCGCGTTATTTTCAATCCATCGGTTTTTCAGGATACCTTACCAAACCGGTGCGTTACTCTGAACTTTCAGACACGCTGGCCTCTGTTCTCTCCGGCGGACAGGCCGGCAAGGAAGAAAATGCCCGCATTCGGCATTTAAATGGTGAAATCAAACAGCCCCATGTGAGGATTCTTCTGGCAGAAGATAATATCACAAACCAGATCGTTGCAAAGGGCATTCTGGAAAAGTTCGGTTATTATGTGGATGCCGTGGCAAACGGTATTGAGGCGATCCGCGCCCTTGAAAAAATACCCTATGACATGGTATTGATGGATCTGCAGATGCCGGAACTGGATGGCCTTGAGGCCACCCGGATGATCCGCAATACGGCATCCAACGTTATTAACCCGGATATCCCGGTGGTCGCCATGACGGCCAATGCCATGGCCGGTGACCGGGAAAAATGCCTGAATGCAGGCATGAATGATTATATCAGCAAACCTGTAGATCCAATTATCCTGGCTGAAAAGATCGAAAAGTGGATTAATCGTATCCAGCCCCGTAATCCGGAATGCTTTACCGTGGATCAGAAAAAAGTGGATCAGAAAAAATATAAGAAACATGAGCCGGGGACCTTTAATCCGGAGGCGCTGAGGGCCAATCTCATGGAAGACAAGCAGCTTATTGCAGCCGCCATCCGTACCTTCCTTGATGACATGCCGGGGCAAATCGATATTCTTTCTCAATTGATCAAACAGGGGCAGGCGCAAAAAGGTGGCGTCCAGGCGCATAAAATAAAGGGTGCATCCGGTTATGTGGCGGCGGGTGCTTTTCAGAAAACGGCCCTGAAAATGGAACTGGCGGGCAAAGTCGGGGATCTAAGGGGAGTTGAACAGCTTTTGCCGGAAATAGGTGAGCAGTTTTCCAGACTTAAGAGCGATCTGGAAGATTATGCGGCCCGTCTTACGGTATCGGATCATTGATATGAATGGAATCATCAGGCGGCACTATGAATAGTAAAAAGGAGTTTACCGGTGGGTATTATATTTTACTGGTTGAAGATGACAAAATGAGTCAGGTGGTTGTCACTGGCATGATTAAAAAGTTGAATTTAGGCTGGGTTGAAATTGCAGAAAACGGCAAAGAAGCTGTAAAGATGTTTTGTTCCCATCGCTTTGACCTTATTTTAATGGATGGGGAGATGCCCCAAATGAGCGGCATTGATGCCGCTCTTGCGATCAGAGCCATTGAAAAGGACAAAGATCTGTCACGCACACCGATCATTGCCCTGACAGCCCATACCACAGAGGAGGACAAGGCGCTTTTTTTAAATAGCGGTATGGATGAATTTTTGGAAAAACCCCTGAGCCCGACACGGTTAAACCAGGCAGTTCAAAAGGGTATCCTGCAGAGAAGTTTTGAGGCAAAGACCCAAGAGATCCGGGATTTAGAAAGCACTATAGACCTGCAGCAACTAAAACGGATCATGGCAGGCAATAAAGCTCTTTTATACAATTGCCTGCAGACCTTCGAATCCACCTATCCACCGCTCTTGTCCAAGATGACTGCTTGCATTGAAAAAAATGAATATGATGAATTAAAAGAAAATGCACATCGTTTGAAGGGAATGTTGAAATATTTAGCAGCCCATAATGCCGCCACTCTGGCAGAACAACTCGAATCACAGGGAGGTACCGGCAACCCTACAAGTGCCAATCTCACTGTTCAGGTCCAGGCGTTAGATGATGAGTGCCTGAAAATCATAGACAGAGTCAAACAGGTATTGGCGGAAAATTTTTCCTGATGGCCCGGTGTCCGGGTAAGCATAAAAAAGGCCGATCTCACACATTGTCTAGTGGATCGGCCTTTTCTTTAATATATGTTGCTTAACTTAAAGTTCAATCTGTCGATCGATTTTGTTTTAAGCAGCCTCTTTTCCTAGAGTAATGCCAATTTCCAAAGCTTTCTTGTTCATGTCAAAGAAAGCTGGGGGCATGGCATCCTGGATAACACTTATAGCTGATTCGGGTTTACAGATGCCTGTAGCACCGATCAGAGCCCCAAGTACACAGACACTGTAAACAATCGGTTTTCCGATTTCTTTAACAACTGTGTCATACATGGGTAACTCTAGAATCTTGGCATTAATATTGCTCGGTTTAACATACCTTGGGTCGACTATCATGAGGCCGCCTGGACGAATCAAGTGGGCATATTTATTATAGCCTTCCTGCATCAGGGCGACAAAAACATCAGCCGATTCAACCTTGGGGTAATAAATATTGCCGTCTGAAATTAAAATGTCGGCACGGGTAGCGCCGCCACGGGCAGCAGCTCCGTAGCTCTGTGATTGAATAGCGTTTTTGCCCTCAAAGATTGTAGCTGCTCTGGCAAGGATAATGGCGGTAGTGATAACCCCTTGCCCACCAGAAGCTGTAAAAACAATTCCTGTTGATTCCATTATGCCTATCCTTTCTTCATTACCTTGTCAATGACGTTTGTTTGGTAAACTTCGCAGTATTCGGGAACATCTTCATCAACAAAAACGCCGCGTTGAATCAGGTCTGGATTCTCTTCCAGTTTTTTGGACCCCATGGGTACGGTTGCTTCCTTGTACCATTCCATCATCTGGGGTGCCTCACCGGCCTTGTTCTTTCTGCCGAATTGGGTTGGGCACATGGACAGAATTTCAACTACTGAAAAGCCTTTGTGTTCGATGGCTTTCTTGATTGTACTCTGGGCTTCTTTGGCATGGTAAACGGTAGTTCTTGCAACAAAAGTGGCACCTGCGCCTTTGGCCAGTTCCACCAGATCAAAGGCACGATCGGGAACACCATAGGGGGCGGTACTTGCTTTTACACCACATCCGGACATCGGTGAATACTGTCCGCCGGTCATACCGTAGATCCGGTTGTTCATGACGATGGCGGTGATNNTGAAGTGGTTGCCGCCGATGGCCGTGGAGTCACCGTCACCAAAGGGGACAATAACTTTCAGGTTGGGGTTGGCAAGCTTAACACCTGTGGCAGTGGGAAGGGCTCTGCCGTGCATGGTATGTGCGGTGTTGAAATCCAGATAACCGGAGATTCTTGAGGAACACCCGATACCTGAAACTACGGAGACATCGTCGTTTTTCAATCCCAAATCATCAATCGCCCTGAGCAATGCGCTCATGACAATACCGTGTCCACAACCCGGACACCACATATGGGGGAAAAATTGGGCCCGGATATATTTTTTTACATCAAATTGTGTATCGCTCATGCTATACCCCCTTTCCTGTGATCATTCTGATCGCCGCTTTAATGTCAGCGGGCTTGATGATTTGGTTGTCAACCCGGTTAGAGAAGTAAACCTTTTCAGGCTCAGCCACAACACGTTTTACTTCTCTGACAATCTGGCCCATATTCATTTCAGCTACAATAACGGCCTTGGCACCGGCACATTTTTCTCTGACAATCTCATCTGCAAAGGGCCATACAACCTGAAGCTCTAAAACGCCGACCTTGATGCCAAACTGATTGCGATAGTCTTCGGCAGCCTGGAGGGCGGATCTGGTTGTTGTTCCATAGGCAACGATGACATACTCAGCATCATCCATGTAGTACTCTTTGTACATGGCGATTTCGTTGGCTTTGCTTTCGATTTTATCTACCAGGTGGTGGATCAGAGCGTTAACATTCTCAGGACTGACGTCGGGAAAGCCCATAATGTTATGATGAAGGCCGGTGACGTGGAAACGATGGCCTGCACCGAAGTCGGACATGGGACGCTGGCCGTTTTCATCGGTAAGATAGGGATAGTATTGTTCACCTACGGGAATATTGGTTCTGATTCTGTCGACAACTTTGATCTCGCCGGGTTCGGGAATGACCACTTTTTCTCTCAGGTGCTGGGTGGCCTCATCAAACATCAGAACAACAGGTGTCCGGTATTTTTCAGCCAGATTAAAGGCTTCAACCGTAATTTTAAATACATCCTGGAGGTTGGAAGCGGTCATGGCAATAATGCTGTGATCTCCATGGGATCCCCATCTGGCCTGCATTGTGTCACCCTGGGCGACGTGGGTGGGGTTACCTGTGGATGGTCCGCCTCTCTGGATATTTGCAATAACACAGGGGACCTCAGCCATACAGGCGTATCCGATACCTTCCTGCTTCAGGGAGAAGCCGGGGCCGGAAGTTGCGGTCATAACCTTTTTTCCGGCAAGAGCTGCGCCGATGATACAGGCCATGGATGCAATTTCGTCTTCCATCTGGATAAATTTGCCACCTCTTTTGGGAAGTGCAGCAGCCAGACCTTCTGCAACTTCTGATGACGGCGTGATCGGATAACCTGCAAAAAAGTCACACCCGGCATAAAGGGCGCCTTCAATGCAAGCATCGCTTCCTGGAATAAATTGAATATTCTTAGCCATTATTTATTCCTCCTCAACTAAAATTTGAATTGCCAGATCAGGGCACCGAAGTTCACAAAGCTTACATGCAATGCAGTCTTCAGGGCGGGCTGCCACAGCTTTTTCATCGCTGCTCAGTTCCAGAACCTGTTTGGGGCAGAAGTGAACGCAAATGCCGCACCCCTTGCACCAGCTCTTGTTAATAATGTGTTTGACGTTTTTTCCTTTTGCCATAAATTCCTCATCCTCGGTTTAAACCGGATTAAAATTGGGCATGTGTTAAAGAGATCTAAATGTGCTTGTCAAAACTTTCCAAATGTAATCATCATGGACAGAACTTGTATTGGAACCAAGGGTAGTCCATAACGAATATGGAAAGGTTGGTCTCAGTTGTTTAATAAGGTTTAAGGGTAAATCTAATTGCAGCATCACTAAATTTTTTTCACCCATGGTTGATTAAAAAATTCACCATCTTGCTCTACCAAAAAAAAAGTCTGTTTACAACTTTTTTCTAATATTTTTTAATTTGGGCCTTAAGGAGCTTGTTTCTTGCTTTTTGATGCTTTACAGTTTTTAACATGATAGAGCAAAAAACAGATACGATCAGTGTGATTATTCCCACTTTCAACCGGGCGTGGACCCTGAAAAGGGCCGTTGATTCAGCCCTTGCCCAGGACTATCCGCACAGGGAAATCATTGTGGTGGATGACGGGTCGACAGACGGAACCCGGGACCTGCTGGCTGGGTATAGAGATAAAATCCGGGTCCTGGTCCAGGAAAACAAAGGGGTGAGTGCGGCCCGGAACCTTGGGATTCAAGAAAGCCGAGGCAGCTTTATTGCGCTGCTGGACTCCGATGATGCCTGGGAAACGAATAAACTTTCCTGCCAGGCCGCGTTTTTTCAATCCAAACCCGGGGCAATGATCTGCCAGACCGAGGAAATCTGGATCAGAAACGGAAAACGGGTCAATCCAAAGAAAAAACATAAAAAACCCTCGGGCATGATCTTTGAGCCTTCTTTAAAGCTCTGCTTGGTCAGCCCGTCGGCTGTGATGATCAGAAAACAACTCTTTGGCCAAAAGGGGATGTTTAACGAGGGCTTTCCGGTATGCGAGGATTATGATCTCTGGTTGCGGATTTCCCATGACACACCAATCTATTTGATTGACACCCCCTTAACGGTTAAAACCGGGGGGCATGGGGATCAACTGTCCGCGGCCCACTCCCAGGATAAATACCGGATTCAGTCCATCCAGAATTTGATTGAGTCCAATGTTCTTTCTCCGAATCAGGAACAGGCCGCTTTAAACGTATTTAAAGAAAAGTGCCGGATTTTTGCAAACGGGTGCATGAAACGGGGCCGCGAAAAAGAGGGTGCTTATTACCTGATGCTTGCTGCAGGTGAAAAGTCAGATTCCGTAACATCCTGTTGAGGAAGCGTAAGCATTTTATAAACTGATAAACTGGAAATTGATTTTACCAATTGAACATGGCATTCTAAATATATTGTTAAAAAAAAACAAACTGATGCAAGGAGAATTGCAGGATGAAATTTCAAAAAATAGTAGATGATATTTACCGCCTTGCGGTTAACATCGAAGACGAAAATTACCTGTTTGAGGGAATATGGCCCATTCCCCACGGCATTTCAATAAACGCGTATCTGATCAAGGGTGAAAAGAATGTGCTCATTGATCTGACCCAGGACATCATGGAGTTTCCCAAGGCCATTACCGGACAGATGGAAGGGCTCTCCCTGGCTGTGGAGGATATTGATATTATCGTGGTAAACCACATGGAGCCGGACCACGCCGGCTGGCTGCGGGAATTTTGTAAAAAGAATACCAAGGGCGTGATTTACTGTACCAAAAAGGCGGTTCCCCTGCTTGAGGCCTTTGGCCGGGTGCCGGCCGACCGGGCCGTGGTCATCACGGACGGCATGACCCTGGACGTCGGGGAGTACGAGCTTCAGTTTTTTGAAACCCCCAACATCCATTGGCCCGAAACCATGATGACCTATGAAACAAAACGGAAAATTTTATTTGCCTGCGACGCTTTTGGTTCATACGGTAAGGTGCCGGAGGACGCCATTTTTGACGACCAGCTCTCCGAGGAAAAACATGCTTTTTTTGAAAATGAGGCGTTACGCTATTACGCCAATATTGTCGCCGCATTTTCCGGCGCTGTACTCAAAGGGCTGGCCAAACTGTCGGGACTGGATGTCAAGATCATCTGCCCCTCCCACGGGATTATCTGGCGGGAGAACCCCGGCGTAATCATTGACCATTACAAGCGCTATGCAGAGTACAGCAAGGGGCCGGCAGAAAGGGAAATCACCCTGGTTTGGTCCAGCATGTACGGCAGTACAAAGTCCATGCTGAACCTTGTGGTTGAGACCATAAGAAAACACAAGATTCCGGTGCATGTTTACCAGGCCCCGGGCGATGACATCGGCTATATCCTGGCCGCTGCCTGGAAGTCCGCCGGGCTTATTTTCGGCATGCCCACTTACGAGTACAAGGTCTTTCCGCCCATGTCCCATGTGATTGACGAACTGCTTGTAAAAAAGGTGACCAACAAAAAAGTTTTCAGGTTCGGCTCCTATGGATGGGTCGGCGGGGCCCAGCGGGATTTTGAATCCAAAATTGAAAAGTCCGGCTGGGATCTGCTCGGATTTTACGAATGGCAAGGGGCGCACACCAGCCAGGATGAGCAGGCCCTGGTCCAGAAGATCGACGCCTTTTGCCAGGAACTGATTAAGTTTACCGAGTAAAAATACTTTCACCAGTAAAGTAAAGGAAAGTAAAGGAAAGGAAAGGAAAGGAAAGGAAAGGAAAGGAAAGGAAAGGAAAGGATGCAGATGCGTCCCTTCCTCTACTCTACTGCTCCTCGGCCACTAGACGTTTTGCGCCCCGGATTTGCGTCATGCTGGCGTGAATCCAGTTCAGTCTGGAGTGTCAGATGGGCAAAGCCGATAATTGCGTTGAGCGGGGTGCGGATTTCATGGCTCATGTTCGCCAGGAAATCACTTTTTGCCCTCGTTGCCTCTTCCGCCAACGACCTTATTCACCCAGAGCAGTCTGCCGTTAAGGGCCTGCCAGGACTGCCAAGGGTATGCCGTTAAAAATTTTGGCCAGGGCAGATAGAGAACCTTGCAGATCGGCAAGGTTAAAAACCTCCAGACAGACGGTTCCCGTGTAGTGTTTCAAGTGGTCCATGATTTTCCTGAACTCGTCTGGTGCCATTTTGTCAAGGCCAATGTGGTCTTGGGGCGGTTGTTCAAGGTGCGTATCCACACCGTGGAGGTGAATCAGATTGATTTTGGGGCCGAACAGTTCAAAGGTGCGCGATATGTCATACCCGTATTTGATGTGGTGCCCAAGGTCGGCACAGACGGAGAGGCCAAATTGGGTTACCACTTCTTTGAAAAGATCCGGGGGATACCACAGGGTTTCCACGCCGATCTTTGCCGGATCTTCCAGGGCCGGCACCAGCAATTCAAGCCCCTGCTGTGCATTGTTTCGCCAGGCTTTCATGCCATCCTTTGACGGCATGGGCTTATCCATCTCCAGATGAAGGGTGAAGCTTGTGACAGGTGCAAGGGAAAATCGATCAATCACCCGTTTCAGGGTATCTGCGGCGTTCCGGCGTTGCCGGTGGTCCGGTGCACATAAGTTGATATCCGTGGGCAGGTGGACATTATAAGTCAGATTCAGGTCCCGGGATAGTCCTGCCAGTTCCTTCACATCGTCCGGGGAAGGAATCTCCTTGGGTTTGCTTTCAAAGACCAGAAGTTCAATTTCGTCAAAAAAGGCGCCGATTTTTTTGACATTGGGGATGATATGATCCGGATAGATAAAGGAGGTTGTGCCCAGCCTGAAAGGTTTTTTCATCATTCTAAAACAGACCCCAGGCCAAAAGAGAGCCCAATACCACGGAAATAAGGGCTGACAGCATCATTAATTCACAGGCTTTTTCAATGTGGAGGGGTTTGGGGTCGTTGAACGCACCGCCGATATAGGGTTTATCCACAAGTTTTCCGTGGTAGACATTGGGACCGCCGAACCGGACGCCCAGCGCTCCTGCAAAGGCCGCCTCGGGGAAGCCGGCGTTGGGGCTTTTGTGATTGCGACCCTGGGTCAGCGCGGTGAAAAACGCTCGCCTGCCTCGGGAAAGGGAACGTATCGCTGCTGCCGGCGCAATCATCACGATGGAGAGCCGGGCCGGGATATAGTTGGCCCCATCGTCAATGCGGGCCGCAGCCCTGCCGAACAGGATATAGGTGTCGTTTTTATACCCAACCATGGAATCCAGGGTATTGATCATCTTGTACATCATGGCCCCGGGGGCACCGAGTACCAGGGCAAAACACAGGGGCGACAGAAAACCATCTACGAAATTTTCCGCCACGGTTTCGCAGGCCGCCCGGGTGATACCCGCTTCATCCAGGTCTTTGGTTTGGCGTCCCACAATATATCCCACCTTGATTCTGGCCTGGGCCAGATTTCCTCGGGACAGTGGCTTAAATACATCCATGGCGGCCCTGTACAGGCTTCTGGTCGAAAAACTGTAAAAAATCAATATGGTCTGGACAATGGCGGCCGCAACCGGATGAATCCGGCCGGCCATAAAAACAAGGGCCCATGTCAGGCCAAAGGCTGTGGTTATCAGGCAAAGGGCAAAGAGAAGTCCTGCCCGGAATGGGTTTTTAATCCGTTTTCGAAATTCAGGTTCAAAAAATGAAATAACCCGGCCCATATAGATAATGGGATGGGGCAGGGATTTCGGATCTCCGGCCAGGATATCCAGGATAAACGCGGCAGCTATAATGTGCCAGGTCACATCAAAAAGCATGGTTAAGTATGTTCCCGGGCCAGGGCTGTTTTGATGCTTTGGGCCAGGGCCAGATTGATTTCACGTGTTTTCAGGGAAAACCGGACAAACCGGTCGGACAGCCCTTTAAAATTGGCGCAGTCGCGGATCAGAAATCTGTCATCTCCCACCCGGCGGCACAGTTCAGGGGCATAGATCCGGTCCAACCGGGCCAACACAAAATAGACCGGCGTATCAAAAAGCCGGATGCCCTCTGTTTCAGCCAGGGCATGGACAAAAGCCCGGCGTTCTTTAACGATAAATTCCCGGGTCTGCCGGTAAAAGGGCAAAATGTCGCCCGGATGATCGTAAATGTTTTTGATTACTGCCTGGGCCAGGGCATTGACGCTCCAGGGCTGGTAATGGGCCATGACTTTCCGGATCAATGCTTTGGCCCCGCTTAAAAAACCTGTGCGAAGCCCCGGAATCCTGAAGATTTTGGACATGGAGGAGAGCACCACAAGGTTGGGCTGGTGTGTCTGCGTTACAAGGGAAAACGCTTCTGCATCCGGTACAAAGGGCAGATAGGATTCATCCACCACAAAACAGGTGTTCGTGTGGCGGCCAATTAATCTCTCCAGATCCTGTTTGTCAATCACGGCGCCTGTGGGATTGTTCGGATTGCAGATAAACACAAGATCGGCGCCTTGCGCCTCGACAGACAACTGATCCAGATCCGGAACAAAATTGTTTTGGGCAAGGGTTAAACAGTGACAGGTCTTTACATTGAGGGCTGCACAGGCATCTTCATAATCGGCGTAGGCAGGACCCAGGATCAGGGCCTTTTTTGCCCCAAGGGCCAGGGGCAGGGTATAGATGAAAAATGTGGTGCCGTTGCCTGCCATCACACAGCCGGGATCAATGCCGTGATAGTCTGCAAACCCCTTTGACATACCGGCCGCATCCGGTTCGGGAAGGGCATGAATCAGGTGAATGTTTTCCCGGATAAAGGCGTGGATGCGTTTCGGCGGCCCCAGGGGATTGAGGTTGGAACTCATATCAATGATATCTTCAAGCCCGCATCCTATACGGTCTGCAAGCTGCTGTTTATTTCCGCCGTGGCCCTGAATCATTTAAATAACATTCATGCCGGCGGCCATGAACAGCAAGGCTTCCATCACTTCGGTCATGGCACCAAGCATGTCCCCTGTGATGCAGTTCATTTTCTGTTCATAAAATTTTAAAATAGCAACACAGCCCATGGCAAACCCTGAAATCAATATCAGGCCCTTATATCCCAGAAGCAGGGAAAACCCCAGCGGGATCAGGCACAGGTAAAAATCTTTTGAATTAAGCGGGCGGTCAAACAGATCCTTGCCTGTTCCCCTGCCTTTTCTGCCGTATTTGAGATATTTTATGCCCAATATCATGGAGGCTCTGGAAAAAGAGGGCACCAGCAAAAGTATGGCCATGGCCTGAACCGGAGAACAACTGCTTTTCACCGACCAGATCCCGGCAAGTTTTGCCGCCAGACCTAAAACAACGGCAACCAGTCCCATCATGCCGGTTCTGGAATCTTTCATGATTTCAAGGGCCCGTTCCCTGCTCTGATGGCTGAAGATTCCGTCTGCGGTATCGCCAAGTCCGTCCAGGTGAAAGGCGCCGGTTACGGCCACCAGGAAAATGAGATCAACAAGGGCTGCGGCAGGTGCCGGCCAGACCATGGATGCCAGAAAATCGGTTATCACCAGAAGGGTGCCGATGATCAATCCCACCACGGGGAAAAAGCGGATCATGCCCACAGGAGAATATACCGGATTTTTTCCCGTGGGCAGAATGGTAATAAAGGCCATGCAGGCCCGTAAGTCTGCAAAAAAACCAGGGGTATCCGTCCGGGTCATTGAAGTTCGCCGTTCCCAAAATCCTTGCCGTTGAAGAGCCAGGGCTCGACCTGTCCGGATTTGATCTGATTCGGTTTGATTTGGCGCGGTTTGATTTGGACGGGGATACCGGCCATACTCACAAAAACCTCGTCAACGGCCCGGGCCACCCGCTGGTTGACAAGCCCTGCCATGTCCCTGAACTGCCGTGCAAGGCTGTTTTCAGGAACGATTCCATATCCCACTTCATTGGAAACCAGGATAACAGGGCAGGTTGACCGGTTTAATGCGCCTAAAAGCAGGTCCACCGCCGCCATGATACCGGCCTCATCTGTTTGCTGGAGCAAAAGGTTGGAGGTCCAAAGGGTCAGGCAGTCCACCAGAATCACCTTTGCCTGGGCACAGGCCCGCTCAATGGTCTCATGGATGCGTATGGGTTCTTCAATGGTTGCCCAGTCAGGTCCGCGGTCATCCTGGTGGTGTTTAACCCGTTTATTCATTTCACTGTCCGTGGGCACACAGGTGGCCAGATATATTTTTTTGTCCCGGGCCATATGATCTGCGGCCTGCTTGGCAAAACCGCTTTTGCCGCTCCTGCAGCCGCCGAGCACCAGAATACGCTTTATGTTCTTCATAATTGGGGCATTATTCCATCAGCATATTAGAAAATCAAGATGAATAAGCTCAAATTTGTCAGGTAATGGTTATCATATATAACAGGATTAAAAAATTCAAAATTGTATTTTTTTATTTGATTTTTACGCCATAAAACGGTATTTCCATTAAGCAATTTTAGTTACTGCAGAAACAACGGTTTTCCTGCAACTAAGAGATAAAATGAAAAGATGAAAATAAAAGCAAAAATATTGATGCGGACACCCCCCTTATGAAGTCGATTGAAGAAACTTCTCTGTTATACGAAATCAGCCAATCATTAAACCAGCACATGGACATGAAAAAATCCCTGTTCAAGGTTTTAAGTGTTCTGTCTGAATCACTGAATCTTGTCCGAGGAATCATTTTTCTAACAAATACTGAAACCGGCGAAATCCGCATTGAAATGGCCCACGGCATTTCCGAAGACAAAACCAAACAGATCAAATACCTGCCCGGGGAAGGTATCATCGGTAAAGTGATCCAGACCGGTAAACCTGCCGTGGTGCCAAGAATCAGTGAAGAACCACTGTTTCTGGATAAAACCCATTCAAGGAATCTTACCCAGGGGCAGGATTACTCCTTTATTTGCGTACCCATAAAAAAAGATAGTCGCGTGGTCGGTGCCATCAGTGCCGACCGCCCCTATGAAGGCAAACGCTCCCTTGAAAATGGCGAAAAACTGCTCGCCGTGGTGGCAACCATGGTTGCCCATCACGTCATCAACATTGAAACCATCCGGGTGGAAAAAGAGCAGTTGAAAACCGAGAACCTCCGGCTGAAATCAGAGCTGGAGAACAAGTACAGTTTTTCCAATATAATCGGCAATTCCAATAAGATGCGTGAAGTGCTCCAGATGATCTCCCAGGTATCCTCCTCTTCGGCAACCGTATTGATCCGCGGTGAAAGCGGCACGGGCAAGGAGCTGGTGGCCAATTCCATCCATTACAACTCAGAGCGCAACCAGAATCCCTTTATCAAGATCAACTGCGCGGCTATTCCGGAAAATCTCATTGAAAGCGAGCTGTTCGGCCATGAAAAAGGGGCATTTACCGGCGCAGCCTTCACAAAAAAAGGTAAATTTGAGGTCGCCAATACAGGTACCATTTTTCTGGACGAGATCGGCAACATGGATCTCGGTGCCCAGGTAAAGCTTTTACGGGTACTCCAGGAAAAGGAATTTGAGCGGGTGGGCGGGTACAAGCCCATCAAGACGGATGTCAGGATCGTGGCCGCCACCAACTCCAATCTGGAGGAGATGGTCCAGCAGGGTAGATTCAGGGACGACCTCTATTTCCGGCTCAATGTATTTCCCATTTACATCCCCAGCCTTCGCATGCGGAAAACAGACATTATTCTTCTGGCCGATCATTTTCTGGAAAAATACATAAAGGAGCATGGCAAGGAGATTAAACGCATCACTACGCCGGCCATTGACATGATGATGGAATACCATTGGCCGGGCAATGTCCGGGAACTTGAAAACTGCATTGAACGGGCCGTTATTCTATGCAATGAAGGCGCCATTCACTCCTACCACCTGCCGGCAACCCTTCAGACCGGAACCAGGTCCAAAACCCTTCCCTTGTCCCTTGAAGATGCCGTGGCAAGCCTTGAAAAGGAAATCCTTATGGATGCCCTGAAAAATACCCGGGGCAATATTAACAAGGCTGCCAAATTGATCAACATCACCGTAAGAAAATTTTCATATAAGGCTGCCCGGTATAATCTCAATTATAAAGATTATCGATAGTGCCCGCCCGAAAACCGCAAATTTTGCCGATGACGGTGTTGGATGCAGGTTTTGGCTCTCCGAGCTTTTCCGTGGTTGACACTCACC
>NZ_DDYV01000311.1:0-9902 GCF_002348205.1 Desulfobacter sp. UBA2225
TGCCAAACGCTTGGATGCCGGCCTTGCCATCGTGGATAAACGCCGTAGCGCACCCAATCAGGCCAAGGCCATGGCTATCATCGGAGATGTGAAGGGTAAAATTGCTTTGGTTATTGATGATATGGTGGACACTGCCGGGACCCTGACCGAGGCTGCCAGCGTTATCAGTGAAAAGGGTGCCAAAGAAGTTCATGCATATTGTACCCATCCGGTATTGTCAGGCCCGGCCATTGACAGAATAACACAATCATCTTTGAGCTCCCTTGTTGCAACGGATACCGTCCCCTTGTCGGAAGAGGCCCGTTCCTGTGGCAAGATAAAGACGCTTTCCATTGCAAAACTTGTCGGAGAAGCTATTATGCGCAGCTACAGGGGAGATTCTGTAAATTCTTTATTTGTATAAAAAGATATATTTGATCAACCTGCCTTTTGTGTGAAAGGGCGGGGACGAAAGGTTTAAACATGGAACTTATAGAATTAAGTGTCGCAAAAAGAGAGAGCACCGGCAAGGGTGCTGCCAGAAAATTACGGGCGGACAACGTTATCCCCGGCATTATTTATGGCGCAAAAATTGAGCCTGTAAAAGTGTCTATTGACGTTAACACCTTTGATAAAGTGATCCGGGAACACGGTACCACAGGTCTTTTTTTTGATTTGAAGGTCGAAGGGGAGACGGGCAGAATGGTTATGCTTAAGGAGATTCAGATGGATCCCTTTGGCCTGCGCTATCTGCATATTGATTTCCATGAAATTGATATGGATGCAACCGTGTCCATTGTCGTTCCTGTTGAAGTCGAAGGTATCAGTGCCGGCGTCAAAGAAGGCGGTATGGTCCAGATTATCCGTCGAGATCTTGAAGTGATTTGCAAACCCAAAGACACCCCCGAAAGCATTAAACTTGATATTTCAGAACTGGAGATCGGGGATTCCATTCATGTGGCAGATATTGACCTGGGTGCTGAAATTGAGATTCCGTTTGATACCAATTTTACCGTAGTCACCATTGTTCCGCCTGAGAGTGGTTCGGATGATGAGGAAGGCGAAGAAGTCGCTGAAGCTGCTGCAGACTAGATACAACGCCTTTTTTACGTGTCCGTTTCATTTTTGTTTAAGGCGTTTTTTAGTTTTAGATTGTTAAAATCATGTCTGACTCAAAACGATTATTAGCGGGTCTGGGAAATCCTGGAGAACAGTATTCCCGGACCCGTCATAATATCGGCTTTGATGTCGTCGATGCCCTGGCGGATCGGTCCGGGTGCCGTGTGAACAAGGAAAAATTCAATGCTGCCTACACCGGCGCGCGTATGGGGCTCCAGGAGATACTTCTGGTCAAGCCCCTTTCGTATATGAACAGAAGCGGTATTCCCCTCCAGAAGCTGGCAGATTATTTCAAGATTGATATAGAGAATATCATTGTGGTCCACGATGACATGGACCTTCCCTTTGGAAAGATAAAGATTGTGCAGGGTAGGGGCCATGGCGGCCATAACGGCATCCGTTCAATTATTGATGCCTTTGGCCAAAAGGCATGTGTCCGGGTTCGCGTGGGTATTGGCCGCCCGGAAAGCGACAGATCCGTCACCGGACATGTCCTGGGTAAATATACCCCGGACGAAGAGGCTTGTCTGGATCAGGTTCTTAATGATGCCTGTGAGGCCTGCCTCGCTATCCTGGAAAAAGGGGTCGTCAAGGCCATGAATTTCGTTAATTCCTCCCGATAAAAAGCTTTTCCATGTGTTTATTTCCCCCTGTTGCTCATATCTGTTTAGTCCTATGTGGTAAGGCTTAATCTTCGTTTTATGTTTGTTAGCTTAATGTTTATTCAAAAAAATATTCAGTTGACAATATTGTTTAGATGTGGTTTTCTGTCTGAGAATGGATAACTTGTATCTTTAAAACAATAAGGTGGGCATAAATGGCAAAACAATCTGGGACAACCAAGGCTAAAGAAAATAGCAAGTCAACCAAAAAAGCGTTTTCAAAGGGCGACATGGCCGTCTATCCTGCACACGGCGTCGGCTGTATTGAATCCATCGAAAGCCAGGAAATAAATGGGGATACCATGAATTTCTACATGATGAAAATTGTGGAAAACGGTATGACGATCATGATCCCTACATCCAATGTTGAATCCGTGGGTTTGAGGGAAGTGATCCCTGAAACTGAAGTGCCCCAGGTTTACGAGGTTATGCAGAAAAAAGCCCAGGCCAGTGACAACCAGACCTGGAACCGTCGTTACAGAGAATACATGGATAAGATCAAAACCGGGTCCATCTATGATGTGGCCGAGGTATTCAGAGATCTTTTCCAGCTTAAGCTCGAAAAAGACCTTAGTTTTGGCGAAAGAAAACTGCTTGATACTGCCCAGAATCTCCTTGTCCAGGAACTCTCCATGGCCAAAGATGTTGATGAAGCATACATGATAAAAGAGATTGAAAATCTGTTCAACTAAACACCTTAATTTCTGATAACACAAACAGACCGGCAGGTGTCACCCTGCCGGTTTTGTATTTTTTTCATGCGCATACGAATACAAATTTCACCGGATCAGGCTGGCGTCAGGCTTGACCAGGCTGTTGCGGATTCCCAATCCCGGATATCGCGCTCCAGGGTTGCAAGTCTGATCTCCCAGGGCTTTATTCTGGTGAACCAGGAGTGTAAACGCCCCGGTTATAAAGTTAAGCCCAATGACCTGATTGAAGGGGCTTTCCCATCACCGGATCAACAGGATACAAAAAATATTCTTCCCGAATCCATACCTTTGAACATCCTTTACGAGGATGACCATATTCTTATGATTGATAAGCCTGCAGGCGTTGTGGTGCATCCCGGGGCGGGGAATAATTCCGGTACCCTGGTTAACGCCTTGCTTGGGCATCATCCGGCTTTCAGCGAAAAAGACTGGAACAGGGAAAGGCCGGGTATCGTTCACCGCTTGGACAAAGATACCTCGGGGTTGATGGTCATTGCAAAAAAACTGAACGCCCTTGAATTTTTACAAAAGGAATTTAAGCAAAGGAGAGTGGAAAAACACTACCTGGCACTGGCAAGGGGAGAAAATATACCCGAAGCGGGGGTGATTGAACGCCCCATTGGCCGGCACCCTTACCATCGCAAACGTATGGCCGTTCTGGATGAGAACGGCAGATACGCAAAAACCCGCTTTAGTGTAATAAAACGGTTTAGTTCAGGTTGTCTTATGGATGTTCGCCTATATACCGGTAGAACCCATCAGATTCGCGTTCATTTTTATCACCAGGGTATGCCGCTTTTTGGTGATTGCATTTACCGTGAGCGACGCTTCCGGAAAAAAGATCCTATAGTGCCACGTCAGATGCTTCATTCCTGGACCTTATCCTTTCGTCACCCTTATTCAGGTGTGCGGCTCTATTTTGAAGCCCCTATGCCCGAAGATTTCAAAACCACTTTGTTGCATCTATCCGATGCATGCCTATATGATTGAATGATCAGGACTGCTTTAATCGGCGCTGGGATTCGGTCCAGTCAATGCGGCTTAAAAGTCCCCGGATAATCCTGACGTCCCTGGATGACAGGCCCGTATTAGAGAATATCCTGCGGTAGGTCCGCAGCAGATGATCCGGGTTTTGGGGATCAAGATAATCAATATCTAAAAGCGTCTTTCTCATGTGGGCAAACATGGATTCAAGTGCTTCTCCCCGGGCAGGATCTTTAACCTCGGGATCATGGAAGTTTTTTGCAGCGCAGGATTTAATAGATACTTCATAAAGCAGCACTGCCAGGGAGTGGCTCAAATTCATGGACGGATAGCCGTCATGGGTGGGGATGGTGATAAAATACCGGCACAGATCCAGGTCCTTTGTCTCAAGACCGCTATCCTCTGGCCCTAGAACCAGGGCACTGTGATGTTCCTGTTTTTGGTCTTCGATTCGAGCTCCTGCTGTCGCTGGTGTTAAAAACCCTTTTCTATATTTGCCGAACCTGCGGGTCGTGCCGTAGGCGGAATGGACGTCAAAAAGCGCCTGTTCCAGGGTTTCAAATATCTGCGCCTGTTCAAGGATATGATAGGCGGACAGGGCCATTTTTTTTGCTTCAAGGGATTTATAAGCACTGCAGGGGCTGACAAGACGCAGCCGGGTGCATCCGAAGTTCATCATGACCCGGCATACCGCACCAATGTTGATTGGGCCCTGGGGGCGGACAAGGATAATACTGAGATGATTCATGGTTTTTTGATCTTTGAATATTGAATTTTTAGTTTCCGGGGGATTCCAGAATCAGGGTGACAGGCCCCTGGTTGATCAATGATACATCCATATTGGCCTGGAATTTCCCTTTTTTGACTGAAACGCCCAGTGAGGCAGCCTTTTCGGCAAAAAAACGGTAAAGTCGGCATGCAGGATCCGGCGGGGCTGCATCCGTGAACGAGGGGCGCCGTCCCTTGCGGCAGTCTGCCATAATCGTGAACTGGGAAACCACCAGAAGCTCTCCTTTGACATCAAGAAGAGACCGGTTCATTTTTCCCTTATCATCTTCAAAGATTCTTAAATTGATGATTTTGTCCACCAGGTATTCGGCATCCTTTTCTTTGTCGCCATGGGCCACGCCCAAAAGTACCACAAGTCCTGTTTCAATGCTGGATATAATCGTGTTGTCTACAGTAACATGAGCTTTTTTAACCCGTTGAACAATGGCTTTCATTGGTTTCCTTAAGATTTGTCTGTTTTAAATACGGGGATAAAAAATTTAGGCGGGCGTCATGCATCGGGGCGTGGGCCAGTTCGTGGAAAAGCCCATATCTTTTAAGGATTGAACCGCCCTGTCCACAAACATGCCTGCCTGTTCTTTGCTGTGCGCGTCGTCCCCGGGAATCACGGGAATACCCAAGGCTTTTGCCCTTTCCAGAATTGCCGGGGTCAGATATGGCATTTTTTTTCCTTTGGCAAGGGGGCGCAGGTTATAATCCAGCACCAGTCCCAACTCTTTTATCACAGAAAGGTTGCGCTGGATGCGTTCAGCAATTTCAGGTTTGTCAAGCCGTGACTCAAAGTCAGGATCATAAATGCGTATAATATCAAAATGACCCACAACAAAGGGATGCAGATCCAGGATCATTTTATACTGGGCGTCAAAATAGGCCGTATACATGGCATCAAGACCCTTGAAATCCGCTGCAATGGCCTCATAGTCCTGCCTGGAATAGTCAAAACATCTGTCATTGAGATGATGGACCGAGCCCACAATATAGTCGGGATTAAATTCCCGGATCAACGACCGTACCAGGGCCGGGCTTCCGGTGACGGTTTCGGTCTCAAATCCTTTAAATATCCGGATGTCTGACTTATATTTTTTTTTAAGCCGTTCCAGTTCAAAAAAGTATCTTGAAAACCGGTCCCCAAGATCCTTGACCGAAAAGCCTTGCTCAAGTTCATCCGGGTAGATGAGGCGGTGTTCGGGCTGGGGCATGTGCTCGCTGATGCCCACGGCTTTAAATCCTTTGCTGATATAGGCTTTTATAAGGTCTTCAAGGCTGTCCTGGGCATGGCAGCAGAACTGGCCTGAATGGCCGCCATGAAGGGATATGAGTTCAGAATTAATCATGGAGCGGACTTTATCACCAAGCCGGGAGTAAAATCAAGGTCGGGATTGTCTGGGTACAGGGCAATGGCATCTAACCTGAAAATGATTGTTGCAATTTTCGACAAGGGATGTTTAATCTCCAATTATGTTGACAGCGCACTATCATTTTGAATTAAAACAGATTCGAAGTATAATTGAAAAAGAACAAAAATTTAATTTTTGTCCATCACTGTCTCTGGTGAAATTTTTTGAAAATATTATTCCTTGAGCCTTTTTACGGCGGGTCCCACAAGGTTGTGGCAGACGGTTTTGCGGCCTGTTCCCGCCATCAGGTGGATATTTTATCGCTTGCCCCCAGATTCTGGAAGTGGCGGATGCGCGGCAGTGCCCTGGCATTTATTCGGCAGATTAAAAATTTGACGGAGTATGATCTTGTTTTTGCCACGGATATGGTGGATATCACAGATTTTAAAGCCCTGGCAGGCCCACAATGCCCGCCCGTGGTCCTTTATTTCCATGAAAATCAGCTCAGCTATCCCTTGGAACCCGGTGAAAAAAGGGATTTCCATTTGGGGTTCACCAATATCATATCTGCCCTGTCTGCGGAAGGGGTGTTCTTTAATTCGCAATTCCACAGGGATGATTTTTTCAGCGCTGCAAAAGCCCTGATTCGTAAAATGCCGGACCTTCGCCCAGGATGGATTCTGGATAAAATCCGGGGTAAAACCTGTGTACTATATCCGGGTATTGATTTTGACTCCAGGGGCTTTGTTACTTCGGAACGTCAGGAGAGCAGCCTTGACCGACCTTTGGTGATCTGGAATCACCGGTGGGAGTATGATAAAAATCCAAAGGCATTTTTCAACATACTGGAACGGCTTAAGCGTCGGGGTATTCTGTTTTACCTGGCAGTGATGGGTGAACAGTATGGCACTGTGCCCGAAGAGTTTAAAGGCATTGAGGAAAGGTTTGATGCCGAACTTCTTGTTTACGGGTACCAGGAACAGGTGGCGGATTACAGAAAATGGCTGGGCAAAGGCCGTGTTGTGATCAGTACCGCCATCCAGGAGAACTTCGGTATTTCAGTGATGGAGGCCGTGGCCCATGGATGCTTTCCTTTGCTGCCAAATCGTTTGTCATACTCCGAACTGATCCCCGAACATTTAAAATCCGATGTCATTTACCGGGATGATGCCGATCTGGAGGCCAGGCTGGAACATATTCTGGTGCAGCCCCAAGTCTATCAGGAGAGGGCCGCGGCTCTATCGGCCCATGCCGCAGGGTTTTCCTGGTCGCATATGGCGGGAAAATGGGATGAAGCATTATACCAGACTATCGGGTCAGGCAGGAGCAGAAATTGACAAACATATGTTTGCTGTATTAACAGTTGCTGTCTGTAATGATGCGGTACCCCTTTACCGCATGGGTTTGAAACTCCTTGAACTGGGAATCTGATAATTGGGCCTTGGTGTTGTTCATCTCCGGGGGGAGTTGTGTACAGCCGATGTCATGTTGAATGGCACTGACTCCGAGCGTTTTGGCCTTTGTCTCGGTATAATGATGGAACATGCAGAATTGCATGGTCAAGGAGAGAATATTTACGGTGTGCTCCACTAACTGGTCTGAAGAACTGGACAGTTTTGCTAAAGATTTCATCAATGTTTTATTTTTGTTGTAACCCTGGAACAGCACCTCTAAGGTCTCCGGCAGCATTTTGCTTGAAATGTTTAGCGGTCCCTCCAGGGCTTCCTGGACAAGTGTACTCAACGCCTGCCTTGTGGAAACAAGGCCCTTGGAGAAAATTGTTTCCGACAAATGGGCGTTCATTGTTTTATAAAGGGCGATGGATGCGTTTTCCCTGTCAGTCGTGCGGATAAAAAGATCCGGAAACTGTTCCTCCTTGATCCGCGAAGCTTTGAGCTGTTCCCCTTCTTTTTTATAAAGCAGCGGTTCATTTTCCTTTGAGAAATAAAAAAGGGCAAAGCTTTTGAATAATGAAATTTGAGACCTTTTAACAGGAATAAAGTCTTCGGGCATTTTTTATCTGAAAGTCCTAATAAATTGTTTAAATAGGATATTATCACGATATGTTGACTTCGTAAATTCAATATGAGCATGGGCCGATATTTTTGGATGGCGCTTGTTATTTTTTTTGTTCAACCATATCATTTTTTATGTGAAAGGATAAAGTTTATGTGAGACAGGTATTGACGGCGATGAACCAGGTATTACTTTTATGGCACGATAAATAAAAAGTAATGTAAATAGAATTGGAGATATGTTATGAATTTTGAAAAACTGACGGTAAAATCCCAGGAGCTGTTCCAGCACGCCCACACCCTTGCGGTTGAAAAGGGACAGCAGGCCATTGAGCCCATCCATTTTTTAGGGGCCATGCTGGCCGATGATCAGGGTATTGCTGTCTCCATATTTAATAAAATAGGCGTCAATCCCCGTGCTGTCGTACAGCTTGTCTCTTCAGCCCTGGATAACATGGTCAAGGTATCCGGGGGACAGCCCTATCTGTCCGAACCCGGGCGGAAAATGCTGGATCTGGCCTTTAAGGAATCTGCAAAGATGAAGGACCAGTATGTCAGCCTTGAGCATATTCTGATCAGTCTGACCCAGGGTAAGGACAAGGCCGGCGAAATCCTTTCAGGTTTAGGCGTTACAAGGGACGTGATCCTGTCCGTGCTCAAGGATATCCGGGGCAACCAGCGGGTGACCGATCAGAACCCCGAAGACAAATACCAGTCGTTGGAAAAATTCGGGAAAGACCTGACAGATTTGGCCCGCCAGGGAAAACTGGACCCGGTTATCGGCCGGGATGAGGAGGTCAGGCGCATTGTTCAGGTATTGTCCCGGCGCCGGAAAAACAATCCTGTACTCATTGGTGAACCGGGTGTGGGCAAAACCGCTATTGTGGAAGGCTTGGCCCAGCGGATTGTGGAAGGCGACGTGTCCGAAACATTGAAAGACCGGCGGGTCATTGCCCTTGATATGGGGGCACTGCTGGCCGGGGCCAAATTCAGGGGCGAATTTGAAGATCGTCTCAAAGCGGTATTAAAAGAGGTTGAGGCTGCCGAGGGCGAAATCGTTCTCTTCATCGACGAATTGCATACGGTGGTGGGGGCAGGTGCTGCCGAAGGGGCTGTGGATGCCTCCAATATGCTTAAACCTGCCCTGGCCCGGGGCAGTCTGCGCTGTGTGGGGGCCACTACCCTGGACGAGTATAGAAAGTATATTGAAAAGGATGCTGCTCTGGAGAGGCGTTTCCAGCCGGTTTTTGTCAGAGAACCCACCGTCGAAGATACCATCTCCATCCTCAGGGGATTAAAGGAAAAATATGAGGTGCATCACGGCATCCGGATCAAGGATTCAGCCTTGGTCGGAGCCGCCACCCTTTCCCACAGGTACATTGCTGACCGGTTTTTGCCGGACAAAGCCATTGACCTGATTGATGAGTGCGCATCCAAGCTTCGGATCGAAATTGACTCTATGCCCCGGGCCATTGACGAGATTCAGCGGCGGCTCACTCAGGCGGCCATTGAGCGCCAGGCCCTGATCAAGGAGAAGGACAAGGCCTCCAGGGAGCGTCTTGAACACCTTGAAAAGAACATTGCCGCCATGCAAGAGGAGATAAGGCCCCTCAAGCTGCACTGGGATAATGAGAAATCCATTATCCGGGAGATCTCGGCCATGCGGGAGGACATTGACCGCTTCCAGACCGAGGCCCAGCTTGCCGAGCGTGCCGGCGACTTTGCAAAGGTGGCCCAGATCAGATACGGCAACATTGCAGATCTGAACAAAAAAATTGAGGCGAAAAAACAGAGTCTTGACACCCTGCAGCAGACCTGCAAGATGCTTAAAGAAGACGTGGAAGAGGCTGACGTGGCCGAGGTGGTATCCACCTGGACCGGCATTCCCGTATCCAAGATGCTCCAGGGTGAGCAGGAAAAACTGATCACCATGGAATCCCATATTTCCAAACGGGTCATCGGCCAGGAAACCGCCATTGATGCGGTCTCCAATGCCGTGCGAAGAGCCAGGTCCGGTTTGCAGCCTGAAGACCGGCCTATCGGTACCTTTATCTTCATGGGGCCCACGGGTGTGGGGAAAACCGAGCTTGCCAAGTCCCTGGCCGAGTTCATGTTTGATTCCAGGGACGCCATGGTGCGGCTGGATATGTCCGAGTACATGGAAAAGCACAGTGTGGCCCGTCTCATCGGTGCCCCTCCCGGATATGTGGGATATGACGAGGGCGGATACCTCACCGAGGCGGTACGGCGCAGACCCTATAGTGTGATCCTGTTCGACGAGATTGAAAAGGCCCACCCGGACGT
>NZ_DDYV01000267.1:0-12930 GCF_002348205.1 Desulfobacter sp. UBA2225
CAACATAAAGCCCCAGCATAAAACCGCAAAAATAGATATCACCAGGATACTGGTGTGCCAATGTGCTTTATGTGATCTTATACGGTGTTCTATGGGTGTTGCCGCCCTCTCGTACCAGTAAATAAACAGAACACCTGCGAGCATCAGTGCAACGACTATAAGAACTTCTTTTTGGAGCAAATGATAGATCGGAAGAGAAAAAAGGTAAAAACTGATGTCCTTGCCGAACAGAGGATCCAACACACCACTACGACTGCCGAAGAGAAACAGCAGTGACTTTTCCCAATTTTTGAAAATCGGTATGGCAACTATCAAAGCCATCACAAAAGAAAGAAGAATATACATGTCTCGCAAGGCATGGTTGAGATACTTTAGCCATTTTTTTTCTTTGTAACCATCGGGTTTGTCTTCAAATCCAATAATATGGGAAGCAACCCTGAAGTTGACATAGAAGATTGCAAAAAACAGGATCGTGAAAAATATAAGTATAAGGTATGGATAAAGTAGCCTCAGAAGATAATATGATGTCATTCCTTGGCCTTGAAACCACCACAAGTCCACAAAAAAATCTATGAATATAAATTTAACAGCAGCAATCAGGATAGCGAGTATCCCAAGCAAGCCGATTATGAATGCCATCCACTTTTTTATTTTAAGCATTTTTATTTTAGTCATTTTTTTCCCATTTCATTTTTAAATTACATAGATTCAAATTATAGGAACTTCTTTTTTCACAATAAAAGAATAAATGAAAACATAAGAAATTATGGAAGAAGATCAATGTCTGACGAACCCCCTTTATGAATATAACCTTCACTTTTAGGAATCCTCTAATTCGATGATCAAGTTTAATCGTTTACATATTTTTTTTGTACCATCTTATCTGCTTATTTTCAACTATCTGTCCGGATATTTGCTTTTGATGCCTTGTTACCCTATCCAATAAAGTGATAATATGACTGACAACAGATTTGAAGAGTTGCCAATGATGAAACTAAAAAGAATATGCATCTTGTCTGCAATTATCTGTGTTTCCATCTCAGGTAATTGCCATGCCGGTGCCACAATGGTAAATGGGACTGAATTTTCAAACTCGGTTGAAGTCCGTGGAACCCGTCTGCAATTATCAGGTGCGGCACTGCTCAGATACATGTTTTTAATAGAGGCATATACCGGCGCACTGTACCTGCCGGAGAAAACGGATGGACGGAATGCGCTGGATGATATATCCAAGCACCTGATTTTAGAATATCGGGTGGCGCTCTCTTCAGATGATTTTGCCAAAGCAACCATGGAAAAGATTAAGGGGTCTGTAAGCAAAGAAGCTTTTCAACGCCTTTTGCCAAAAATCAAGGCATTGAACCGACTATACAAAGATGTTCAGCCCAAAGACCGGTATGCGTTGACTTATCTGCCGGGAGTTGGAACCCAGTTGACGCTTAATGCCGAGCCGCTCGGAACAATAGAAGGATCGGAATTTGCCAGAGCGGTATTTGCAATCTGGATCGGTAAAAATCCAATTGATAAAACATTTAGAGACCGGCTTCTGGGGAAATCAAAATGATCAGCAGACAAAGAGAAATCGACACGCCCCACATATCATGGCCGGATAAGCTGGCTTATTCATTGCCGGCTCTGTCCCTGGCAATTATAGGCATCCCCGTGTATGTGTTCCTGCCCAAATTCTATACTGATACCATCGGGTTGAGTATGTCCACCATTGGCATTCTGCTGATGGCTGTCCGGTTATTCGATGCAGTGACTGACCCCGTTATCGGTTATTTATCTGACAGGAGCACCAGCCGTTTCGGGAGACGCAAGCCCTATATTGCATCGGGATCTGTGGGTCTGGCAGTTTCGATCATCTTTCTGTTCAAACCGCCGATTTTATCCGGGGCAATGATGAACATCTATTTTGGTTTCTGGTTGTTTGCCCTGTTTTTTTTCTGGACACTGGTGGCCATCCCCTATGAATCTCTTGGTCCGGAGATGACCCGGGATTACCATGAAAGAACCGCTCTTTTTTCCATGCGCGACGGGTTTTTAATCATTGGAACGCTTCTGGCGGCAGGGTTTCCCATGTTAATTGATGGAATAATGAATATAATGGGAAAGGCGGCCACCGAAAGGGAACGATTCTCCTTAATGGCCTTCGTATTTGCCCCATTGATTGTCATGTTCTCTTTCTACTGCATCTACCGAATCAAGGAAAAATATCAACACACCGGCAGTGACGATCTGCTCAAAGGATTTTCAGCGGTACTTAAAAACCGTCCATTTTTAATCCTGATATCCGGATACACCATCAGCGCTGTTGGCAGCAACCTGCCGGCAACGCTGATCCTGTACTATGTGGAGTATGTTCTCAAAGCCCAGAGAGCAGAAGGATTTTTACTGATCTATTTCTTAACCGGTATTGTGTTCTTGCCACTCTGGATTGTTGTTTCCCGCAAAGTCGGTAAAAAAAGGGCCTGGATCATTTCAATGCTTATCAATACCGGTGCGTTCAGTGGTGTATTTTTTCTGGGGCCGGGCGATGCAGTGATATATGGGGTACTGGTATTTTTCTCCGGTATCGGATTTGGTGCCGGGCTTGCACTGCCGTCTTCCATCCAGGCGGATGTAATTGATTATGATCAGGTCTTAACCGGACAGCGGCGGGAAGGCCGCTATATCGGGCTGTGGTCTATTTCGAAAAAATTATCGGCCGCATTAGGCGTCGGTATTGGACTGGTGCTGCTGGCGAAGGCCGGTTATCAACCCAATGCGGAACAGCCGGGGTCTGCGGTTTTTATGTTGAGAGTGCTTTATGCGCTAGTACCGTGCCTCTGCAATATTTTATCCATTGTCATTATCAGTTTTTATCCGATTTCAGAGCAGGCACATGCTCAAATCCAAAGAGAGATCGGCCGCTTATAATACCCGCCCCCAATCATAGGGAGTGTGTCTGGCATGTAATGATACCCTGGATTTGGATATTGTTGACGGATAGTACGCTGCAGTCTATGATTGTTTTATTCAGAATCTAAGGCTGCATTGAAAGGAGACTGTATGTATCGATATAAAAAACTGATGGTCTGCCTGAACCTGGACGAACATGATCGGTATCTGGTTAAATACTCAGGGTTTATTTCCCGGATGACCAGGTCACAAGAGGTCCTGTTTGTATATGTGTATGACTCTTTTGATATCCCTGAGGAGATCAGAAAGATTTACCCTCAATTATATTCACCGCCGGAAGCGATGGTGAAAAAACAAATGCAAAAAATCGTGGCTGAGCATTTCAACGGACATGAAGAGACTGCGGTTTCGTTCAAGTCCATGGAAGGGCCCCAGCTGGGCATGCTGATTTCGTGTACGAAAAATTATGATATAGACCTTTTGATCGTCGGTCATCATCCCGACGACTCGGCCGATTTCAATTGGCTTGCGGAAAAACTGGCCCGTAAAGCCTTTTGCTCTCTCCTGATTATCCCAAGCAATACCACCGCATATTTTGATAAAATCCTTGTGGCTGTCGATTTCAGTGATCACTCATTGAATGCACTGGATGTGGCCAGTGCATTTGCAAAGGCGGCAAACCTTGATCATCTCTACATATTGAATAATTATCAGGTTCCGACAGAACACCATAAAACAGGTAAGACCTACGAGGAATTTGCCTACATCATGCTTGAAAACGCGAAATCAAGATTGCGGCTCGCCTTGTCCAAGGTTGATCTTAAATCCGTGGGTATCAAACCAATTTTTAAAAAGGATAAAAATGTTGTCAGCAGTATCCGAAACTTTTCAGAAAGCCTGGGGGACGCCCTGATCGTTGTCGGGGCCCGGGGCCGAAGTGGCAATATTGCTGCAATACTTCTGGGCAGTATCACCGAAGGGTTGATCAGGACAACACACAAACCGCTTCTGGCAGTTAAAGAAAAAGGCCAGGGATTAAATATTTTAGAAGCATTTACATCACAATAACAATTCATTTCATACAGGAGAAATAGAATGGATCATCATGACCACAGCGATGAACCCCTGATTTTGAGACTTCGTGCCATCATCCGATTTGCCGTAAGGGTTTTGGCTCTGATTATGACGGCTGTAATCCTTTGGGGGGTGGTTGATGTGTGCTGGGTGTTGTATCAAGAATTAATCTCACCACCCAGATTCCTGCTGACCATCAGTGATATCCTTGCCACTTTCGGGGCCTTTATGGCGGTACTCATTGCCATTGAAATATTTGTAAATATATGTATTTACCTGAGGGAAGATCTGATCCATGTCCAGATTGTCATGGCAACCGCCCTGATGGCCATTGCCCGGAAAGTTATCATTCTTGACTTCAACAAGACCAGCCCGGAATACGTGTGGGCCATTGCGGGTGTTGTTTTTGCCATGAGCATCGGGTATTTTCTGGTAGTGAACTCATCTCAAACATGTATCGCAATGTTTGATCCAATCTTTCCAAAGGATCGCCATGAAAGACATAAAGCCGAAAAGCCGGAATAGGCGGGGCCGGTTAAGGATGGCGTTACAAAAGAGCCGATTCATGCCCACCGGGATCGATAGCGGATTTTGGATAACAAAATGAATCGTCAAAAACCAATAATGGGTTTGTCCGTTGCGTTACACCTGTTTTTACTCATTGGGCTTTGGGTGCTGTATACCCCTTTGGGTGTCAGTTGGTATTGGGATTGGGTACCGTCATTGGGGGCCTCATTTTCAATCCGGCTTGACGGCTTGAGCATGCTCTTTTCATGGCTGATCTGCGGCATCGGTCTGTTTGTCCAGCTTTACGCCTTCCATTACATGAAAGACAAGCCTTTAAGCGCTTTGTTTCATCTCTATCTGACCCTTTTTATGCTGGCCATGCTTGGGCTGGTCCTGGCCGGAAACCTACTGCTGTTGTTTATTTTCTGGGAGCTGACCACGGTGACCTCCTACCTGCTGATCGGATTTAACCACGATCAGGAAGTTTCCAGGAAAAATGCACTTCAGGCCATGCTTGTGACCGGCGCAGGGGGACTGGCGCTGCTGGCGGGGTTGATTTTGCTGGGGCAGATGGCAGGCACCTGGGAAATGGATCAGATCATCAACCGCGGCGCCGCATTCACATCAGACAACCGATTTGCGCCGGCATTGATTCTGATCCTGATCGGTGCCTTCACCAAATCCGCCCAGGTCCCCTTTCATTTCTGGCTGCCCGGGGCCATGTCCGCCCCGGCACCGGTGAGTGCCTTTTTGCATTCAGCCACCATGGTAAAGGGAGGAATTTATCTTCTGGCCCGTCTTGCACCCGTATTCAGCCAAAGCGATCTGTGGTTCTGGTCCCTTGCTTTGACAGGCGGTATTACAGCGGGCTGGACAGTGGTTGTCGCATTGCAACAAAGGGATTTAAAGTTGATGCTGGCTTACAGCACCAATGTGGCCCTCGGCAAGCTGGTTTTTCTTCTGGCGTTGGGCACCCGGTATGCCATATCGGCAGCGTTGATGTTCACTATAGCCCATGCATTATACAAGGCGGCACTGTTCATGGTGATCGGCACTGTGGATAAGGCTACGGGTACGCGGAACATTGACCAGGTTGCCGGACTTGGCAGGATACTTAAATTCAGCTTTCTTGCCGCCGGATTGAGCGCATTGTCAAAAGCGGGTGTCCCGCCGCTGCCTGGATTTTTGAGTAAAGAATATATGTACAAGGCAGCACTTCAAATATCTTATGCGCCCACAATTTTGCTGGTGTTTGTCAATGCCCTGATGGGGGCAATGGCGCTTTTGGTGGTGGTCCGTCCGTTTATTTCCAAACCGGATGCCCGGACCGTACCGGCAACGCCTGTTGAAAAATACATTTTTTTGTGGATTCCGCCGGTCTGTCTTGGCATATTGCAGCTGTGGGCCACCACCCTGGGCCTGCACTGGCTCAATACAACGCTGATTATTCCGGCTGCACAGGCTGTCGCCCCCAATGCCGGGTATGTAAGCTTAAAACTTTGGCAGGGCCTGAATCTGCCCCTGGCTCTGAGTGGTGTGTCATTGTTATTTGCATTTCTCCTGTTTAAATACCATACCCGGATTAAACGTTTCATTGACCGCACCACCCGCATGCTGCCGGCCGGCAGCCAATGTTACGAGCTCATAGTTAAAGGGATCATCCGGTCAGGATCGGCCCTGACCTCCGTTCTTCAGCATGGCCGGTTGACCGGGTATATTTTTATGCTCTTTTTTCTGATGGCATTGGTTTTCCTTTTTAATGTTCCTGCACTACCCATGCCTGATATCGTCGACCGGCAGGGCATTCGTTTTTATGAAGTTTTGCTGGCCCTGGGACTTGCCGCTGCCGTCACCACGGTTATCCTGTCGCACTCCCGCCTGCTGGCCATTGTCTCCCTGGGGGTGGCCGGGTTTATCACCACCTTGTTTTTAATGTTTTACAATGCACCGGATGTGGCTAAAACCCAGCTGCTGGTGGAGACACTGAGCGTTATTTTCCTGGTGATAATTGTTGGCCGACTGCCGAAATTTTCGGATGTCCTGCCCCATACGCCCGTAAAACGGATGCTGAATACGGCAATCGCCGTAACCATTGGTGCCGGTGTTTTCAGGGTTCTTTACGCCATGAGTGCGGGAGATCCGGATACTACGCTGATTGACTATTTTGCCGCCAACAGTCTGATCGCGGCCCATGGCCGAAATATCGTCAATGTCATTCTGGTGGATTTCAGGGCCATTGATACCCTGGGTGAAATCACGGTTGTGGTGATGGCCGCGCTGGCGGCCTCTGCCATCCTGCTGAAAAAGAAAAGGACAGATCGATGAAATCCGTTATTTTCAAAACAACCGCCCACATCGTTATCGGGATTATGCTCCTTTTTTCTCTATACCTGCTTTTCAGAGGACATAATGAACCGGGCGGAGGTTTTATCGGGGCACTGATTGCGGTGATTGCCTTTGCTCTGCTGATCCTTTCCGAATCCCCCCATTATGTCAGAAAACGCATTGGTTTATCGCCTGGAATGATTGCCTTAACCGGGGTTGGTTTATCCCTGGGATCAGGTTTTTTTGCCGCATTTTCAGGCAAAGCATATTTAACAGGGCTCTGGTGCAAAACCGGCCTTGCTCTGGGAACTCCTTTGCTTTTTGATGTCGGGGTTTACCTGGCCGTAATCGGCGGAGTGCTTTCCATTCTGCTTGATTTGGCCGAGGAGCTATTATAATGCATCTGCTGTTGAGCCTGATCACCGGCATGCTGGTCGCCGCCGGCATTTATTTGATGCTGGAACGTCACCTGCTTCGCATTCTTTTCGGCTTTATCCTGTTGAGCAATGGAATCAACCTGGCGATCCTGACTGCCGGGCGGCTTTCAAAAGAGGCCCTTCCCATAATCCCGCCAGGTGCTGTAACCCTTGACGGTTATTTTGCCAATCCACTCTCCCAGGCATTGATTCTGACTGCCATTGTCATCGGTTTTGGCGTGCTGATCTTTTGCCTGAGTTTGACATACCGGGCCGTTAACGATTCAGGCTCAGCAGACGCTGACCATATGGACTGGTCGGAAAAAGGGGAATAATGATGAGCTGGCTGATCATACTTCCTGTTATTTTTCCATTGTGCGGCACATTTTTTCTTTATCTATTCAGAAGAGATAACCGAATCGTCACTGCCTTATCCTGGGCAATAAGCGGATTTGGTGTAATCGTCAGTATCCTGTTGATGCACCGGGTTTACATCCTCGGCCCCCAGGCCATATCACTGGGGAGCTGGCCGGCACCTTTCGGTGTCGTCTTTGCCGCGGATCTCTTATCTGCCGCCATGGTCGCGGTGACCTGGCTGATCGGGCTGGGCGTGGTTGTTTATGCCGCGGCAGACCTTAACGCCAACCCCTCATATCCACGCTTTCATCTGCTGATACATTTTTTGCTGACCGGTGTTAACGGCGCTTTTTTAACCGGAGATCTGTTTAACCTTTACGTCTGGTTTGAAGTCATGCTGGTTGCCTCTTTCGGTCTGATGACTCTGGATGCCGACACAACACAGATACACGGCAGCATTAAATATGTTTTGTTAAACCTGATCTCCACCTTAACCCTGCTGCTGGCCATCGGGCTGCTATACGGGGCCACCGGTATGCTGAACCTGGCCGGGCTCCATTTTAAAACCCATACGCTCTCCCCTGGATTTGTCTCTCTTTTGAGCGGTCTGTTTTTATTTTCTTTTTCGGTTAAATCAGCCCTGTTTCCTGTGTTTGCATGGCTTCCGGCCTCCTACCACACCCTTCCCAGCAGTATTGCAGCTCTTTTTGCCGGCCTGCTGACCAAAGTCGGCATTTATGCCATGATGCGGATATTCACCCTTGTCCTTCCCTTTGAAGGAACCATCTGGCAGACCATTTTAATTGTGTTGTCCGGTCTGACCATGCTGACAGGTGTTTTGGGAGCTGCCGGCCGTTTCACCATAAAAAAGATCCTGTCTTTTCATATCATCAGTCAGGTCGGGTATATCATCATCGGTCTTGCGCTTTATACTCGGCTGGCCCTGGCCGGTTCCATCCTTTATCTGATCCATCATATCATCGTAAAGGCAAACCTCTTTCTCATCGGTGGTTTTTTAAACCGCAAATTCGGCAGTGACCATCTGTCACAAATGGGCGGTGTCTACCGATCCGTGCCTTTGGTCGCCGTTTTGTTTTTGATACCGGCATTCTCACTGGCCGGTTTTCCTCCTCTCTCCGGTTTCTGGAGTAAATTTGCAGTTGTCCGGGCAAGTCTTGAAACCGGTCACACCATACTGGCCGCAACTGCCCTTTTTGTCGGGGTTCTCACGGTTTACTCCATGTTAAAAATATGGAACCAGGTATTTTGGGAGGCGGCACCGAACGACGTAACACCCTCACCGTCGGTAAGCTTTAGAGAAACAAATTTATATCTGGTGCCCATAGCCATTTTTGCCCTGATCACGATAATCATAGGGCTTTTTGCAGAACCCTTTTTTCAGTATGCCGACCGCGCCGCGGTTCAGCTTCTTGATCCGATTTTTTACGTCCAGGCCGTACTGGGAGACAGATGATGATTTATTTTGTTCTCAACCTGTTATTTGCCGGTGCGTGGGTCCTGGTCAACAATGCCTACGGCATCATTGATTTTGTTATCGGTTTCTTGCTGGGCCTGGGCTGCCTGTGGCTGACACGCCCCTTTGGTCAGGACAACTCTTATTTCAGACGATTGAAGGCTTCAGTTGTTCTGGTGTTTTATTTTCATTACGAAATGACGATATCGGTTTTACGGGTTGCCTGGGAGGTACTGACGCCGACCCCTAAAAGTGTCCCGGACATTGTTCATATTCCCTTGGATGCAAAAACGGATGTTGAGATCACCCTGCTTGCCAATATGGTCTCGTTAACCCCAGGGACACTCAGTCTGGATATCACAGAGGAGAAATCCCATCTCATTGTGCACGCCATGTTTGCTCGGGATCACGATGCCGTCATTTCCGGGATTAAAAACGGACTGGAAAAAAAACTGCTGGAGGTGACACGTGGGTGATTTGATGACCATGGCTGTGACCATTACCTTCACCGGATTGCTGGTCAGCTTTGTGCTGGCATTTATTCGTCTGATTATAGGCCCGACACACGCAGACCGGCTCATCGCCCTGGACTTGATCGGGTCCATTACCATCAGTTTCATTGCCGTGTTTACCATTACCAGCGGACAAACCGCTTTTCTGGACATCGCAATCACACTGGCCCTGGTGATGTTTGTGGGCACCGTGGCTTTTGTGGCATTCATGAAATCCCGGCTGATTCAATCCAAAAAAAGCAAGGACGAGCCTCCATGGAAATCCTGATGGCCATCTGCCTTATCACCGGTACTTTTTTTACCCTTATGGCTGCCCTGGGTGTTCTCAGAATGCCGGACATCTACATGCGGACCCATGCTGCGACCAAGGCGGGCACCTTTGGTATCGGAATGATCGTGCTTGCGGTCGCCCTGTTTTTCACGGATACGGCTGTAACCTCCCGGGTTGTCGGTATTATGTTGTTTTTTATTATGACCACGCCGGCTGCAGCTCATCTACTTGGAAAAATTGTAATGAACTCCCCTTATCGGATGTGGCGTAACCCTTTTCAAAAAAAATAGCCGGTAAAGCGACTTCTCTGTAGTACCGAAAAGATGATTGCCGACCCTGCTTTCATAAATTCCAAAACCATCTTTCTCTCTTCAAATTCCGGCTAAATTAATGCGCCGACATTGAACGACATTGAATAATCTGTTGAATTTTTGCACATAGGATGTTAGAAGGCATACATTTGTAACAAATGTATAACTTATAACCTGTTGTTCCTAATACTAATTGTGAGGATCCGACCATGTTCAACGCCTTTGTAAAAAACTTTTTAGGAAATGCTCCCATATGGTACAAGCTTGCTATTATAGTGTTCCTAATTATCAACCCCATTCTCCTTATTACCGTCGGCCCTTTTATTACAGGCTGGGTACTCATTGGAGAATTTATTTTTACCCTGGCCATGGCACTGAAATGCTACCCGTTACCTTCGGGCGGTCTTCTGGCCATTGAAGCCATTATCATGGGTATGGCCAAACCCGAAACCGTTTACCACGAAGCACTGGCGAATTTTGAGGTTATCCTTCTTTTGATGTTTATGGTTGCAGGCATCTATTTCATGAAGGAATTTTTGCAGTTCACCTTCACTCGGATACTTGTGCGGGTGCAGTCTAAAGTTGTGATTGCTTTGCTTTTCTGTTTTGCCGGCGCTTTTCTGTCCGCTTTCCTTGATGCGTTGACCGTTACAGCGGTCATCATCGCGGTTGCCTTTGGTTTTTACAATGTCTACCACCGGTATGCCTCCGGAAAAGACAGCACCTGCGAACATGATCTCACCGACGATAACGCATGCCAAATGGCAAAACGCGATGACCTGGTTCAGTTTCGGGGTTTTTTGCGCAACTTGATGATGCATGGTGCTGTGGGTACCGCTCTGGGCGGTGTCTGTACTCTGGTTGGTGAACCCCAGAACCTGCTGATCGGCCACCAGATGGGCTGGCACTTTGTTGACTTCTTTCTCGAAGTTGCACCGGTCTCCATCCCCGTCCTCATTGTCGGGCTTGGGACCTGTTATGGACTGGAGAAAATGCACTGGTTCGGCTATGGCGTTGAAATGCCCGGCAACATCCGTTCCCACCTGCTGGAAACTGCAGTGAAAATGGAAGAAAAACAAGGAACCAGAGGCAAGGTCAGACTTATTACACAGGCCATTGCGGGTATCTGGCTGATCCTTGCCCTTGCCTTCCATCTTGCCGCGGTAGGCCTGATCGGACTATCCGTTATCATCTTCCTTACCGCTGTGAACGGAATTACAGACGAACACCATTTTGGAGAGGCATTTACGGAAGCCCTGCCTTTTACGGCGCTGTTGGTTGTCTTTTTCTCCATTGTTGCGGTGATTCACGAACAGCACCTTTTCCACCCCATCATGCATTTTGTTCTCGGTCTTCATGGTCATCTACAGCTTGGGGCATACTATATTGCAAACGGTTTATTATCAGCGATTTCTGACAATGTTTTTGTTGCCACCGTATATATTACGGAAACAAAGATGCATTTTGTCAATGTGCTTGCACAGATCCCCGATATTGGTATGACCGGACAGGAACTGATGGACAAACTTACCAACCCGGAACTTGTCCGGGCTGACGTACTGGCTGCCCTTCCGGCAGACGCTGCTGCCAAAGCACACGAAGTTATCCATCATTTTGACAACCTCGCCGTTGCAATCAATACCGGAACAAACATCCCGAGTGTGGCAACGCCAAATGGTCAGGCCGCTTTCCTGTTCTTGCTGACTTCAGCCTTGGCACCCGTCATCAGACTCTCCTATGGCCGGATGGTTTGGCTTGCACTGCCGTACACCATCACCATGTCAATAACAGGCCTTATTTCCTGTTACCTGTTTTTGTAATACGTATACCTCATAGTATATAAAGATAAAAAAAGGAGCGCCCAATGCAGAGATACTGCATTGGGCGCTCCTTTTTTACACTGGACTAAACCGTTTGTTATTCTATTTGGTTATATCCTTTCTTTTCTACTTTTGATGTACCATTCCTCATCACCATAAACCTTATCTAAACAGTCAGGGCAAAGACCGTGGCTGAACTGTGCCTCGGAATGTGCTTCAATATATATCTCTAAATTATCCCAATATCCCTGATCATTTCTAATCTTTTTGCAATAAGAGCAGATCGGCAATAAACCTTTTAGCGTTTTTATATTGTCAAGAGCCTCTTGTAATTCAGTAATAAAGGCCTCTCTTTTTTCTTCAGTTGCTTTACGTTCTGTAATATCCCGCAGCGTGGCCAAAATATGATCTTCTGCGCCTATTGTTGCCCTCTTCAGGTTAACTTCAACCCAGAACAGCTGTCCTGTTTTATGTCTGGCCTGCCATTCAAAAATCTGGGCTTCTCCTGCAGATGCCTTTTTTATGAACGCCACAGCGTGTTTCTCATTATAGGGCGGTTTGCCGGAACTTAGCGCATTTATTCCAATCAACCCGGTTTCCTCCAGAGAATAGCCGAACATCTCACCTGCTTTCTGGTTGGCCTCAAGTATTTGCCCGGTCTCTTTTTCATGGATTAAGATGGCATCATTTAATCCATGAAAAATGGCTTGGAACCGATCATTGCTCTCAACATTTTTTTTAAGGCTCATATGGTCACAGGCGCCACTTTTTGAGTTAATCATTTTGCAATCCTCTCTTTAAAATAAACGGGTGTCATTAAAAGCATACATCGGTGATGTCAAATAAATGTAAGATTCTTGAAAAAAATAGTTACACCGGTAATTTTAATTCCAGGTCAAATTTGATATTTTTGTAAAATGTCTAAAATAGGAAATTACCCAGGGCAAACGCATTAAAATTTT
>NZ_DDYV01000166.1:0-9192 GCF_002348205.1 Desulfobacter sp. UBA2225
CCGCGGTTCCGTAAGGCACAGTATTGAGCGTCCCCGTGGGGGATGCGCTAATCGGACGCATCGTTGACCCGCTTAGTTAATAATCTCCTTGAGTCTGAGTTCCGCACCACTCGACAGGGAGCAATTACCGGGGAGTTATTGGATATAGTTTCCGGGGTGGAGGCCATTGTTGGGGGGATGAAAGAAAGGTGCCTGGATTTTGATAGATCAGGTCATACCGTGGCTGTATTAGCTGGTAAATACTGAAAACTCCCGGATATCAAATTATATATCTTTGCAGACCAAAATTAAAATGACTTATGACATAGCACACCCCCATTGAACGGTGAAAACTCAAGGTCTTTGATCTTGAACATGAAAGCCTCAGGGTTAAATTCATGTTCTCCGGCATTTTTGCGGTCCGTGAAATAGTCTTCCAAGGTCTGACGGATCACGTCAAAGGCAATTTCGTTCCATGGGATATTTGATTGGGAAAACAGGCGAACATCAGTGCTTTCCGTGGTAGGGCCAAAGTCCTGGGATAATAGTTCAGCAATAAACATCATGTAAATCTGGTCCACAAAAAGGATATTGAACATCCTGTAGGGCGATAAAATTCGAACCTGGGCCCGGGTCTCCTCCAATGTCTCACGTACTGCACCCTGCTGGACGGATTCCTCATTTTCAAGATATCCGGCAGGAAGGGTCCAGCACCCTTTTCGGGGGTCGATATTGCGTTTGCACATTAAAATCCTGTCCTGGAAAACAGGAATCGTGCCCACAACCATTTTGGGATTTTCATAGTGAACATGGCCGCATGAGGAGCACACCGCGCGGACATGGTCATCGTTCTGGGGGATTTGCCGGGTTATGGGATGGCCGCACTGGGTGCAGAATTTTGTTGACTTCACTGATCTATCTTCCATTTTTTACAAAAAATTAACTCGTTGACTTTCTCCTTTATACAATTTTATTATCACAAACCCTTATCAAAGGAAATCTTTGAAGTAAAACAATTGGGAATATCCCCTAAATAACTTGCCCTCTTTTTTATATCCGCCCGTGCTCCCAGGTTAAGCTCTTTTGGACGCATTTGTCAGTACGCTGATATCTTCGTGGTCTTTGTGGTAAAATTAAATCTTGTACTCATCCACTGGCGAATGATAAACGTTTAGCCGGGAATCAATTGGCATTTATTTTCATTCCGGCCCAATTATTTAACATACGGCCCGCCTGGAGCAAAAGCAAATGAATCACGCTGTACACAACAAGATTGTATCCTTTATCTGGTCCATTGCGGATGACTGTCTCAGGGACATTTATGTCCGGGGAAAATACCGGGATGTTATTTTGCCGATGGTGGTGCTGCGACGCCTGGATAGCCTGCTGGAACCGTCCAAGGAAGCCGTTCTCAGGGAAGTGGACTTTCAAAAAAATCAAATGGGGCTGGTGGAGCTGGACGGCAAGGGCCTTGAAGATGCCGCAGGCTTTGTCTTTTACAATACCAGCAAATGGACCCTGAAAAAGCTGTTCGCCGTGGCCGGCAACAACCAGCAGGTTTTAAAAGCCAATGTGGAGGAGTATCTTTCTGGATTTTCCGCCAACGTTAAGGAGATCATTGAAAAATTCAACCTCAAGGCCCAGATCCGCCATATGGCGGCCAAGGACGTGCTGCTGGATGTCCTGGAAAAATTCACATCGCCTTATCTGAACCTCACCCCCCAGGAAAAGCCCGACCCCGACGGTAACCCCATGCCGCCGTTAAGCAATCTGGGCATGGGATATGTGTTTGAAGAGCTGATCCGCAAATTCAACGAAGAGAACAATGAAGAGGCGGGCGAGCATTTTACGCCCAGGGAAGTGATTGAGCTAATGACCCGCCTGGTTTTTGAACCGGTAAAGGACCGGATGCCACCGGTGATCACCATCTATGACCCGGCCTGCGGGTCCGGTGGCATGCTCACGGAATCCCAGGCGTTTATTAAACGGGAAACAGGACGGCAGGCCGATGACGGGTATATTTACCTGTACGGCAAAGAGATCAATGACGAAACCTATGCCATCTGCAAATCAGACATGATGATCAAGGGAAATGATCCGGGCTTTATCCGCCCCAACTCCACCCTTTCCACGGATGAATTTTCAGGGACGCGCTTTGATTTCATGCTCTCCAATCCGCCCTACGGGAAAAGCTGGGCCAGTGAGCAAAAATTTATCAAGGACGGAGCCAACATCATTGACCCCCGGTTCAAGGTGACCCTGAAAAATTATTGGGGCGAACCTATGGAGGCGGACGCCGCACCCCGGTCCAGCGACGGCCAGCTTCTGTTCCTCATGGAGATGGTCAGCAAGATGAAGGCACCGGACCAGAACGTGTTCGGGTCGCGCATCGCCTCGGTTCACAACGGCTCTTCCCTATTCACCGGGGATGCGGGAAGCGGTGAGAGCAATATCCGCCGCCACATCATTGAGAACGATCTGCTGGAAGCCGTTATCCAATTGCCCAATAACCTGTTTTACAACACCGGCATCACCACCTATATCTGGCTTTTGTCCAACAACAAGTGTGACGGCAAACGAGGAAAGGTCCTGCTGGTTGACGCATCCAGGTGTTTTCAGAAATTGAGAAAAAACCTGGGGAACAAAAACTGCGAGTTTTCCGCTGAGCATATCCGGCAGATTGCCGGGGCCTGTGCCGGGATGCAGCCCATTGAACCGGTACAGGATAAAAACGGCGAGGATACCGGCATTGCGGCCAAAGTGTTTGAAAACAGGGACTTTGGATATTATAAGGTCGCCGTTGAGCGGCCGGACAGAAGATCGGCACAGTTTACGGAAGCGCGCATTGCCCCCCTGCGTTTTGACAAGGCCTTTGCCGTTCCCATGGCATGGATCTATGCCCAGTGGGGGGATGACGTTTATACCAAAGGGTTTCTTGGGGATCATGAAAAAAAAATCCTGGCCTTCTGCCAGGACAACGGCATTGCATTAAACACAAAGAGCCGCAAAAAACTGTTCAGTTTGAGTGTCTGGAAAAAGCAAAAAGCCCTGATTGACGCGGCCCAAGAGCTGATGGATGCCATGGGCCAAGATGAATCCAAGGATTTCAACCGCTTTACGTCCCAGGTGGATGCCACCCTGAAAACTTTGAACCTGAAATTGTCGGCCCCGGAGAAAAAAGCCGTTTTAACTGCCGTGTCCCGGTACGATGAAACCGCCCGCAGGGTGGTCAAAAAGAAGGTCAAACTGTCGGGAGACAACTTTGAAACCCTGCTGGATCATCTGGGGTGTCGGCAGAAGGACCTGCCGGACTTTGGTTTTTATCCTGTGCCGGACAAAAAGGGAGAGTACCGGACGTTTGAACCCTGCCCGGATCTGCGGGACCATGAGTCCGTGCCCCTGCAAGGGGATATCCACGAATTTTTCAAGACGGAAGTCCTCCCCCATGTGCCCGAAGCCTGGATCAATATGGATTCGGTGAAAATCGGCTATGAGATCAGTTTCAATAAATACTTCTACCGCCATAAACCCTTGCGCTCCATGGAAGCGGTGGCCCAAGACATCCTGGACCTGGAGAACCGGGCCGAGGGGTTGATTGCCGAGATTCTGGGATTTGACGGGGTGAACCATGACTGATCTTTTGCCTTTGATGCCGAGATATGAGGCTTATAAGGATTCCGGGGTGACATTGATTGGAAAAATTCCTGAACATTGGGAAATACTCAGACTAAAAAATATAGCTTATATAAACCCTTCATTAAGCGCCAATGATAAAAAAGCCAATGAAACAGTCTGTTTTTTACCTATGGAAAAAGTAGGTGCGGATGGCAAGGTAGATTTTTCAACAAAAGGGTATTTACACGATCTCATTAATGGTTTTACATCTTTTAAAAAAAATGATGTGATAATTGCAAAAATAACCCCCTGTTTTGAAAACAAAAAAGGTGCATTTTTAAATAAAATGCCAACGAGATTGGGTATAGGTTCGACAGAATTTCATGTCTTGAGGGAAAAAAATTGTTCCAATTCAAATTTCTTATACCACCTCACGAAATCCCATTTATTTATGAACCTGGGCGAACGAATGATGACAGGATCAGCCGGTCAAAAACGAGTCCCATCTGAATTTTTACACATCTTTCCTGTTGCTCTCCCTTCAAAGATAGAACAAACCACCATAGCCAACTTCCTCGACTGCAAAACCGCAAAAATCGACCAGGCCGTTGCCATCAAGGAGGAGCAGATCCGGCTTCTCAAAGAGCGCAAGCAGATCTTAATTCAGACTGCGGTGACAAAAGGCCTTGATCCCAATGTTCCCATGGCCGATTCAGGTGTGGAATGGATTGGGCAGGTACCGGCGCATTGGAATATAGTTGCCAATCGAACATTGTTCAAAGAGCGTGTGGAACCTGGGCAGGATGATTTACCATTGCTTTCAGTCTCCATCCATTCAGGCATATCTGATGATGAGGTTAGTGAGGAAGAAAATATTCGTGGTCGTGTAAAAATTGAGGATAAGACCAAATATAACCTCGTCAAACCCAATGATATTGTTTTTAACATGATGAGAGCATGGCAGGGGGCCATTGGAGCAGCCAAGGTTACGGGGATGGTCAGTCCAGCCTATATTATTGCAACGCCGAAAGAAACCCTACACGCCTCTTACTTTGAGTATCAATATCGCTGTCCGATATTTATCCAACAAATGGATCGATTTTCAAAGGGGATCACGGATTTTAGAAAACGGCTTTACTGGCACGAATTTAAACAATTATTGACAATATTACCGCCTGTTGGCGAACAAAAAGTAATTGTCAACCACATCCAGACCCAATCCGCCAAAATAGACCAGGCCATAGCCATACAGGAGCAGATGATTGAAAAGCTCAAAGAGTACAAGGCCACCCTGATCAACGCTGCCGTGACCGGAAAAATCAAGGTACCGGACGGCAGAGAATAAAGTGGTGGAGTGACGACAAAAGCATACGTCAATGACAGAAGGAATTTGTAAAAAATGCAAATTGCTTTTTTCGATAAGGCGGGGTCTCTATTTTGAGCATGAGCCTATTGAGTATTTTATTTTACCATGAAGAACATGAAGAGCATGAAGAATATATATCGAAAAATCAATCTTCATGTCCTTCATGCTCTTCATGGTTTTAAATAAAAATTAAAGCTGTTTAAAGAAAGGAGTGTCACATGGTCAGCCACACCAATGAACAGGCCCTGGAAACTGCCATTGAAAAAAAGTTGACCGGCACCTGCCTCGAAGACCTCAAATCAGGTGAGTTCAAAACCGCAGCCCAGGATTTGGCCGAAGTGGCGGAAACCTGCACCCCTTTTGACACCCACCATGGATATGAGATCGGATATCCCCAGTATTTCAACCCAAGATTTGCCGTGGATGAAAAAAAATTCTGGGCCTTTCTTGAAAACACCCAGGAAAAAGAACTTAAAAAACTGAAACAGCCGGACAACGATGAATGGCAGCGAAAGATCCTTGAGCGCCTGGACCGGATGATCAAAACCAAGGGGCTTTTGCACCTGCTCAAAAAAGGCTTGGGCGTGGATGATGCCTATTTTTCCTTGTTCTATCCGGCGCCGTTGGCAAGCTCCGCCCTTCGGGTAAAAGAACAGTTTCAAAGCAATGTCTTCAGTGCCACAAGACAGGTCCACTACTGCCTGGACAACCCCGGTGAATCCATAGACCTGGTGCTGTTTATCAACGGCCTTGCCTTTGCCACCCTGGAATTGAAGAACCCCTGGACCGGCCAGACCGCAAGATGCCACGGCCAGAAACAGTATCGCACCCAGCGCGACAACAAACAGCCCCTGCTGCAGTTCGGCCGGTGCCTGGTCCATATGGCCGTGGATACCGATGAGGTCTATATGACCACCAAACTTGCCGGACCCTCCACATTTTTCCTGCCCTTTAACAAGGGGCAGGACCAGGGTGCGGGCAATCCCCCCAATCCAAACGGCCATAAATCCGCCTACCTCTGGGAGGAGGTGTTCAGCAAGGCCAGCATTGCCAATCTCCTGGAGCATTTTGTACGCCTGGACGGCAAAGCCAAAGATCCGCTGAACAAACGGACCTTGTTTTTCCCCAGGTACCACCAGATGGATGTGGTGCGCAAACTGGTGGACCACGCCGCGGAGAACGGGGTGGGACAGACCTGTCTGATCCAGCATTCGGCCGGGTCCGGCAAATCCAACTCCATCACCTGGGCCGCCTACCAGCTCATCGAGACCTATCCGCAACATGGTCTGGTCCCCGGCGCAAAGGACCCGGAGCGCCCGCTGTTTGATTCGGTGATCGTGGTCACGGACCGGCGTCTCCTGGATAAACAGTTGCGCGAGACCATCAGAGAATTTTGCGAAGTCAAAAACATCATTGCCCCGGCATACCGGGCCGCAGATTTAAAAGCGGCCCTGGAACAGGGCAAAAAGGTGATCATTACAACCATTCAAAAATTTCCCTTTATCCTGGACGGGATCAGTGATCTGAGCCAAAAAAACTTTGCCGTGATCATTGACGAGGCCCACAGCTCCCAGAGCGGTTCTGCCCATGACAATATGAACCGGGCCATGGGCAGTGTAAGGGAGCAGGAAAGGGGCAGCGAAAATGAGGTGCCGGACGCCCAGGACAAAATCCTCAAAGCCATGGCCGAACGAAAAATGCGGGGCAATGCCTCTTATTTTGCCTTTACCGCCACCCCCAAAAACAGCACCCTTGAAAAGTTCGGCGTCAAACAGGCTGACGGGCAATTTAAGCCCTTCCACCTCTATTCAATGAAACAAGCCATTGAAGAGGGATTTATTCTGGATGTCCTGGCCAATTACACCACCTATAAAAGCTATTACGAAATCCAGAAATCCATACAGGATAATCCGTTGTTCAACACCCGGAAAGCCCAGAAAAAACTGCGTGCCTATGTGGAACGCCACCAGCAGACCATCGATATCAAGGCCGAGGTGATCCTTGACCACTTTATCCCCCAGGTGGTGAACGCCAAAAAGCTTAAAGGCAAAGCCAAGGGCATGGTTATCACCCAGAATATTGAAGCAGCCGTCCGGTATTACAACGCCGTCACCCGGCTATTGGATAAAAAGGGCAATCCCTGCAAGGTGCTGATAGCCTTTTCCGGCGCCAAGGCGGTGGACGGCATTGAATATACCGAAAGCCTGATGAACGGATTCAGCGACGGCGAAACCAGGGACCGGTTTGATGGGGAGGATTACCGCCTGCTGGTGGTGGCCAACAAATATCTGACCGGGTTTGATCAGCCCAAGCTGTCTGCCATGTATGTGGATAAAAAACTGCAGGATGTCCTGGCGGTCCAGGCCCTGTCCCGGTTGAACCGGTCCGCACCAAGCTTAGGCAAAAAGACCGAAGATCTGTTTATCCTCGATTTTTTCAACAGTGTGGAAGATATCAAAACCGCCTTTGACCGTTTCTATACCGCCACAAGCCTGTCCCGGGCCACGGATGTCAATGTCCTGCATGAGCTCAAAGAGTCCTTGGATGGACAGGGCGTCTATGAACAGCAGGAGGTGGAAGAATTTGTGGTCCTCTATTTCAACAACGCCGATGCCCAGCAGTTAAGCCCCTTTATTGATGTTGCAGCAGATCGGTTTAACAAAGGACTGGGACTTGAAGACCAAGACAAGGCCGACTTTAAGATCAAGGCCAAGCAGTTTGTCAAAATTTACGGGCAGATGGCCGCCATCATGCCCTTTGAGATTATCGAATGGGAAAAATTATTCTGGTTTCTAAAATTTTTAATCCCCAAATTAATCGTCAAAGACCCCAAGGCCGATGAAATTGATGAATTGCTCAACTCGGTTGACCTCTCTTCCTATGGATTGCAGCGGGTGAAATTAAACCACCCCATCCGTCTGGATGAGGAAGAGATCATCGTTGAGCCCCAGAACCCAAATCCCCGAGGTGCCCACGGCGGGGATGACGAGCATGATCCCTTGGATGAAATCATCCGCAATTTCAATGAACGCTGGTTCCAGGGCTGGAGCGCAACCCCCCAGGAGCAACGGATAAAATTTTTGAGCATCGCAGACAGCATCAAGGCCCACCCTGACTTTAATGACAAATATAAAAACAATCCGGATGCCCAGACCCGAATTTTGGCATTTCAAAAAATTTTTGAGGATGTCATGCTCAAAAAACGACGGGAGGAACTGGAACTTTACAAACTTCTGGCAGGCGATACCGCATTCAAGTCTGCCATGCAGCAAAGTTTAAGACAAATTGTGGAGGTATTATAAAATGCATCAGTATGGTTACATCGGCCGCAAATTGCGGCTGCCGAAACTTCAAGATCAACCGGCAATTATTATTGCAACATTTGGCTCTTCTTCCAAAGGGCAGGCAGCCATGGACGAAGTTGAAGCCCAGCTTGCCGAAAATTTTGCCGACCATCAGATATACTGGGCATATACATCCGAGATCATCCGCAGGAAAAGAGGGCTGCCAAGTCTTCTGGAAACCCTGGCCAAAGTGGAGTCTGACGGGTATCGCAAAGCCGTTGTTCAGCCCCTGCAGGTTTTTCCCGGCACAGAGTATCAACAGGTCCGGGAGTCGTCTTTATATTTCCCCGGGTTACGGGTGATCGTGGGTGAAACCATGTGCCACCGGTGGAATTTCATCGAAGACGTCCTGAAAGAGGTGTCAGCGGATTTTCTTACCGGGAACAACCAGATCAACCTGCTTGCCCTGCACGGCACACCTTTGGCGGCAGATCCGGTGAACATGATATATATAGGCATCAGTCATCTTGTCTCAGGTATGTATGACAATGTTTATGCGGCCACGGTTGAAGGGGTTCCCAATATCCAAAGCGTTGCCGGCCGGATCAAAAAAGACCATGCACGGACACATTTTACCCGGATTCGCCTGATCCCCATGATGTTTCTGGCCGGCACACATGTGGAAGATGACCTGATGGGTGAGCAGGAGAGCTGGCGCAGCACGTTTGAAGCAATGGGAATGGAAGTGGACTGCCCCGCCATCACCTGCGGGGCCCAGGAATATTTCAAGGGACTTGCATTCAGAAAAGAGTGCATCCAATTTTTCTGCCAAAGACTCAAACGGGCACTCGATATTATGAAGCATTATTAAGGAAAACCCAATGAAGAAGCTGTTTATCCCGGTCATAGGTGCAGGCTTGCTATTATGAGCATGGCCCCCCTGGATTG
>NZ_DDYV01000232.1:0-6369 GCF_002348205.1 Desulfobacter sp. UBA2225
GGGGTCGCACTAATCATGGGATGCTACCTTACTTTTAGTTTGTCTACCTCCTTATTCATGAACTGGTACAACAAAAAATCGCAATTAGTGGAAAGATAATTATGGCTGTCGTTCCCATTGACCATGAGGCAATAAAGAATATTAAACCGCCGGTAAACCAAAGAGGCATCATTGGCTGGTTTAAAGAAAATCTGTTTAATGGAATTTTCAATTCCGTTTTAACCCTCATTATCCTGACCTTCATCCTTAAATTTCTTCCGCCTTTTATCCAGTGGGCCTTTTTCAAGGCGTCCTGGTTCACAAACCCGGATTTCTGCAAACAATGCGAAGGGGCCTGCTGGTCCGTGGTATTTAAAAACTTACGGTTTATCATTTTCGGATTTTATCCCCATGATATTCACTGGCGCCCCTTTGCGGCCATGATGATCCTTTTTCTCCTTTTGTTTTTCTCCAGCAACCGCAGATTCTGGACAAAAAAACTGGCATACGCTTGGCCGGTCGGCCTTGTTGCTATGGGAGCTCTCATGAAGGGCGGAATTTTAGGATTAGCGCCTGTGGACTCCATGAAATGGGGGGGATTGCCTTTAACATTGCTGCTTTCCATATTCGGGCTGACCTCAGCATATCCATTAGGTGTTATTCTCGCCCTTGGCAGGGTGTCAAAGATGCCGTTGATCCGACTGATGTCCGTGGCCTATATTGAACTTATCAGGGGCGTACCCCTCATTTCACTGCTTTTCATGTCATCCATTATTTTCCCATTATTCCTACCCGAAGGGATCACCATCAACAACATCCTCCGGGCACAGGTCGCCATTATTCTGTTTACGGCCGCCTATGTGGCCGAAGTGGTCAGAGGCGGATTACAGGCCATGCCCAAAGGGCAGTTTGAGGCCGCAGACGCCATAGGTCTGAACTACGCCCAGACCATGCGCCTGATTATTCTGCCCCAGGCCCTTAAAATCGTCATCCCGCCCACGGTCAGTGTTCTGATTTCCGCATTCAAAGACACCTCCCTTGTGGTGATCATTGCCCTGTTCGATTTTTTAATGACTGCAAAAAATGTTATCCAGAATCCTGAATGGATGGGGTTTTCCACCGAAATGTACCTTTTTGTGTCCCTGATTTATTTTTTAGGCTGTTTTTCCATGTCCAGTTTTTCACGCAAACTTGAGCGGGAACTGGATACGGACAAACGATAGAGATCTTTTTTTTGAAAGCATAAAATATGAACGATACCCGACAAGACGACGTAATTATTCAGATACAGGACCTGAACAAGTGGTATGGTCATTTCCATGTATTAAAAAATATAAACCTGGAAGTCAGAAAACAGGAGAAAATTGTCATCTGTGGACCTTCTGGCTCGGGAAAATCCACTTTGATCAGATGCATTAACCGGCTGGAAGAACACCAGAAAGGAAAAATCATTGTTGACGATATCGAACTGACCAACAATTTAAAAAATATTGAAAAAATTCGCACGGAAGTGGGGATGGTTTTCCAGCATTTCAATCTTTTCCCCCATCTGACCATCCTGGACAACCTTACCATAGGGCCGATATGGGTAAGAAAAACACCTAAAAAAAGCGCCGAAGAGACCGCCATGTTCTATCTTGAAAAAGTCAAAATCGCAGAACAGGCAAAAAAATATCCAGGCCAGCTTTCCGGTGGCCAGCAGCAGCGAGTGGCCATTGCCAGAAGCCTTTGCATGAAGCCCAAAGTGATGCTTTTTGATGAACCGACCTCGGCCCTCGACCCTGAAATGGTAAAAGAAGTTCTGGACGTCATGATCCAGCTTTCCGAAGAGGGAATGACCATGATTGTGGTCACCCACGAAATGGGGTTTGCCAAAACTGTGGCCCAGCGGGTCATGCTCATGGATGAAGGAATGATTCTGGAGGAAAATAATCCCAAGGACTTCTTTGAACATCCCGAACATGAACGCACCAAATTCTTTTTAAGCCAAATTTTAAACTAATTTACGGAGCAAAGTCAGATGGAATGCGTAAAAGGAGATTTAATTCACCTGGCCAAAGAAGGGCACTTTGATGTAATCATTCACGGCTGCAATTGTTTTTGCACCATGGGCGCCGGAATTGCCAGACAGATCCGCACCCATTTCCCCCAGGCCTGGGAAGCCGACCTTGCGACGGCATCCGGAGACATATCCAAGCTGGGCAGTTATTCAAAGGCATGTGTAAACACACCATCCGGACGATTGTATGTGATCAATGCCTACACCCAGTATCACTATTCGGGGGACGGGGTACTGGTTGATTATGATGCCATAAAAAAAGTCTTTAGCGCATTGAAAAAACAGTTCAGCGGCAATCGCATGGCATATCCCAAAATCGGGGCAGGCCTTGCCAAAGGAGACTGGAACATGATCAGCAAAATAATAGACAGCGCCCTGGATGGCGAGACTCATACCCTGGTTGAGCTGAGATGATTAAATTCCACAATTAAAAAATAATCAAATAGGATTTGCACAATTGCTGATTTTATTTTAGTGTTTGGCGCAAAGGCATCCCTCTGCGTTCTGGAGATGGAGATTTTTGCACCCAAACTCGGGGGTGTGCGACCACTAAATCTAAAACATTAAGACTAAAAATAAAGATTAAAATGATGATTAAAACAGCAATAGCAGGCGCATCAGGCTATACCGGCCTCGAACTGGTCAAACTGATTTCCAACCACCCTAAGGCCAGCCTTGAAGCAGTGACCTCAAACTCATACCAGGGGAAAGCATTTACCGACATATTTCCGTCCATGCGCGGATTTGAATCCCTGGTATGCACACCCTTTGATGCCGTTGCGCTTTCAAGTAAAGTGGATGTCGTATTTCTGGCCTTGCCCCACAAGGTATCGATGGCCTTTGCGCCAAAACTCATAGACCAGGGTATAAAAGTCATAGATCTTTCAGCGGACTTCAGGTTTGATGATGCCAAAGCATATGAATCGGTATATCAGCCACACACCGCCCCAAAGCTTCTGGAGGAAAGTGTTTACGGCTTGTGTGAACTCAACCGGGATCGCATCAGAAGCGCAAGGATCATCGGGAATCCCGGGTGTTACCCAACATCCATCCTTCTGCCCCTGGTTCCGTTGCTCAAGGAAAAACTGATTTCTCCCCAGGGCCTTATTTCAGATTCGAAATCCGGGGTCAGCGGCGCAGGCCGCTCTCTTTCACTGACCACCCATTTTTGTGAGGTAAACGAATCTTTTGGTCCGTATAAAGTGGGCAATCACAGGCACACCCCTGAAATCAACGAAGTGTTAACCAAGGCAGCCGGAGAACCGGTTTCCCTGACCTTTGTTCCCCACCTGGTGCCCGTAACCCGGGGGATGGTTTCAACCATTTATGCCCAAACCTGTAAAAATGTCGCCGAAAAACAAATTCGCGAGGCCCTGAATAAATGGTACGAGAACGAACCCTTCATCAGGATTTTACCCCCGAATAAATTTCCGAACATCTCCCATGTCAAGGGGACGAACTGCTGCGATATCGGCTTTCACCTCGAACCTGAATCAGGCCGACTGATACTGGTTTCCGGCATTGATAACCTGCTCAAAGGCGCTGCCGGCCAGGCCGTTCAGAATATGAATATCATGTTCGACATTGATGAGGAAGCCGGGTTGGATTGGGTGCAAACCCCGCTGTAGGGGCATTTTTACTTGACACAGGGGTCATAGAACCTGTATTAATGTCCAGATGAAAAGCCGAATCAAAATATGGTTTCATTCAGACGATAGTTCAAATATAAGAGAAATTTCACTTAGAAAATCGTTTTTACTTTTTTCTATTCCTCTTTTTTTGCTCTTCGTCGGCGCAGTATCCTATTTGGGGTATGATTACTATTTGCTTAAGCGGGCTGACTGGGATAACACAGCGCTCCATGAAACCATCGCGGGTCAAAAAACGGAACTTGAAGACCAGAGACGCCAGATCCAGGTGTTTGCCGGGGAAATTCAGGGGCTAAAGGAACAAATATCAAAACTTGGGCAATTGGAGAATCAGGTCCGCCTCATTGCCGATATTGACAAATCAGGACAATCATCAGGCCTTTGGGGCATCGGCGGAGTACCGGAAACCGATCTGGATCAAGAGATACCCCTGGATGTCCGCCATAACGCGTTGATACGAGAGATGCATCATCAGGTAAAACAGATCAGATCCGTTGCAGATAAAGAGAAACTGGATTTCAAAGAACTGATCAATAAATTGGAAAAAAAGAAAAACCTGCTGGCCTCATCCCCTTCCATCAAGCCGGTCTCAGGTATGATAACCTCGTCTTTTGGTTACCGCAAGTGCCCATTCACTGGAGGAAAAACCTTTCATTCAGGTCTTGATATCTCCAACCGAACGGGCACTAAAATTGTTTCAACTGCGGCCGGTAAAGTGGTCTTTGCCGGACGAAAGAACGGCTATGGAAATGTCGTCATTATTGACCACGGATATGGGAAAGCTACCAAATATGCCCATTTAAGAGATATCCTCGTCCATAAACACCAACAGGTTAACCGCGGAGAGAAAATTGCCACCTTAGGCAATACCGGCCGAACCACCGGGCCCCATCTTCACTATGAGGTTCTTGTCAACGGGACCCCTGCCAACCCCTCAAAATACATTATTAACTAGTGTTCCCTATTTCCGCCTATCCAGAAAAAAATTCGTGACTATTCTGAATTTTTTTTTCTTTTATTTCCTGGAATAATGCTTATATATTATATATTTTACTGACAAATTAAATGACCTTAAAATTTAAACAGGCAGCCTTTACATGTTACTCACTTTTCTTACTAAACTTTTCGGGTCCAACAATGACAGGATCCTTAAACAAATTCAACCGATTATTGACAAAATAAACGAATTTGAGCCCCAAATGCAGGCTTTATCAGATACCCGCATAGGTGAAAAAACAACTGAGTTTAAAATCCGCCTGGCAAAGGGAGAGACCCTGGAAGACATTCTTCCCGAAGCCTTTGCCCTGGTCAGAGAGGCATCGGTACGCACCCTTGGACTGCGTCATTACGATGTCCAACTCATTGGGGGCATTACATTGCACCGCGGTACTATTGCAGAGATGAAAACCGGTGAAGGTAAAACCTTGATGTCCACCCTGCCCGCCTACCTGAATGCCCTTACGGGCAAAGGTGTTCACATTGTTACGGTCAATGACTATCTGGCCAGGCGTGACGCGGAATGGATGTCCCAGGTGTATGAATTTTTAGGACTGACTGTAGGCGTCATCCTGCATGACATGGGATCACAGGAACGCAAACAGGCCTATGCCGCAGATATCACATACGGTACAAATAATGAATTTGGTTTTGACTACCTGCGGGACAACATGAAATTCGATCCCGAAGAGCTGGCCCAGGGAGATCTGCATTTTGCCATTGTGGACGAAGTGGATTCCATTCTCATTGACGAGGCAAGAACCCCTTTGATTATTTCAGGTCCGGCTGAAAAATCCACCCATCTCTACACCCAGGCCAATGCGATTATCCCGGCATTTAAAAAAGATACCGACTATACCCTGGATGAAGAATCAAAAACCGTGTCCCTTACCGAAGAGGGCATTGCAAAGGGTGAAGAGCTGCTCAATGTGGAGAATCTTTATGATCCGGCCAATATTGAACTCCTGCACCACCTTAATCAGGCTTTAAAGGCCCATGTAATTTTCAAACGAGACACAGACTACATTGTAAAAAACGGTCAGGTCGTCATTGTGGATGAATTTACAGGCCGGCTTATGAGTGGCCGTCGTTACTCGGAAGGTCTTCACCAGGCCCTTGAGGCCAAAGAGGGGGTTAAAATCGAGAATGAAAACCAGACCCTTGCTTCCATCACCTTCCAGAACTACTTCAGGATGTATGACAAGTTGTCGGGCATGACCGGAACAGCGGATACGGAAGCAGAGGAATTTAAAAAAATTTATAATCTGGATGTGCTGGTCATTCCCACCCACAAGCCTATGGTGCGTGACGACCGGGCGGACCTGATTTACAAGACCCAGAAGGAAAAATACGATGCCGCCATCAAGGAGATTATCCGGCTACATAAAAAAGGACAGCCTGTGCTGGTGGGTACCATTTCCATTGATGTCTCCGAATCCCTAAGTGAAAAGCTCAAGAAAAAAGGGATTCCGCATAATGTTCTTAATGCCAAGCACCACAAGGAAGAGGCGGAAATTGTGGCCACTGCGGGCCAAAAAGGCGCTGTGACCATCTCCACCAACATGGCCGGGCGTGGTACGGACATCAAGCTGGGAGAAGGGGTAAAAGAACTTGGCGGCCTTCATATTCTCGGCACATCCCGCCATGAATCCCGGCGTATTGACAACCAGTTGAGGGGGCGGTCCG
>NZ_DDYV01000257.1:0-7937 GCF_002348205.1 Desulfobacter sp. UBA2225
ATCATCCCAGTTAAGGCGGGCAGGGGCTGCTTTGTGGCCGTACCGGATCTGAACCGTCAGATTCTTGATGTTTTCCTTTTCGGGATAATTCCAGGTTATCTCTTCAATATACATCCGTTTTTGGGCAAGATCTGATTTAAAACACACATGAAGGGTATTGGTGTTCATATCAATTTTTTTTACATAATAGGGTGCAGGACCCGGAACATTGATACCCTTGCGCTGACCAACCGTAAACTTGTGAAGCCCCTGATGGTATCCCACGATCTTGCCTTGGCTGTCAAGCACCGGCCCGGGCTTAGGGGGGACTTTGGTTTTGGCGATAATGAACGCCCCATGATTTTTATCCGGCAAAAAGCAGATATCCTGGCTTTCACCCGGCACAATCGGTACAAGGTTGTGTTGTCCGGCAACTTTGCGAACCTGGCTTTTGGTAAGACCGGCCAGGGGAAACACCAATCTGTCTAAAATTTTATGGGAAAGCATGGATAGAAAATAGGACTGATCTTTACGAAGATCAACACCCCTTTCAAGCCATGCGGGTCCGATCTCTTGTCTGTCAGAGGTATATCTGTTGACCACTGTTGCATAATGGCCGGTTGCCAAAAGATCCGCGCCCAGCTTTTGTGCATGGTCAAACAACGTCTTAAATTTTATCTGTATATTGCAGACAAGACATGGATTAGGTGTTTTTCCGGCCATGTAGGTTGACACAAAATAATCAACGACCCCGGCTTCAAATTCCCGTGACAGGTCTATGGTATGCACGGGAAATCCAAAAACAGACGCCAGGGCAGATACATCCGGCATGCTCTTTTCATAGCCTGTGGTGAAATGAATGCCGAAAACTTTTTTAAAACGCTGTTTGATAAGAAACCCTGCTACCAGGGAGTCTATTCCGCCGCTCAGGGCAACGGCCACAACCGGTGAATCAGACATCAAACCGTTTCTTTTAAATCCTCACTGAATAGGCCCATGGCCCGGACTGGGCAGGTGAGAAGACAGCGCTCGCACAAACTGCATTTTTCCCCGTCAAATATCACTTCCATTTCAGGGCGTTTGATGTGCAGAGCGCTTGTGGGGCAGACCGCGGTACATGCGCCGCAATGGGTACATATCTCTTCATCCTTGTAAATTTTATGCTCAGGTGTGGATACACGGGCACCCTGTTCCTTTAAATAAGTAATCCCCTCGTTAAACGCAGCTTTCCCGGCGGAAGAGATTTCAAGCACCATATGACCTTCACTTTTTGAAGATATTCGTGCCTTTAGAATATTAAACATCAGGTCATATTTTTTAACCAACTGACAGACAATAGGCCTTTGGGCCGATTGCGGGGGGAAATCTAAAATTACAATTTTTGAGTACAACGCGGTAACCTCCATATCTTTTGTTAGGTTGCAAAAAGGTTGGGCAATCAGATGTTAAATCCATACACACCGATTCGCAACCGAATTTAATATCATATACCATTCATTGCGATCATATCAATATTTTACCGAATCCTTAAATCGCTTAAATGAGCAACTATATGAAAAATTTCTTGTCAATCATTTATATTTTCATATACAGAGTATATAAAAATTATCCAAGATTTTATTAAATTGCTTAACAATCGCTGTTTGTTTTTCCAGGAGGAGCATGTCTCAAAAGGCGTCATACAAAAGTTTAGAACAACGGATTAAAGCGCTTGAACTTGAAAATGCCGCCCTGAAAAAAAATATTTTTTTATTTAAAGATTGCCGGAGCAACGACACCGGTTTTGGCTCTACACATGCTGACTTCTCGGTTGTAATCAATCAAAAAATTGAAAAAGAAAGAGGATTGCTGCTCGCCGCAGTCGAGCAATTTTCTGAAATGGTTTACATTACAAATTCCGAAGGGATCATTGAGTATCTCAATCCTGCCTTTGAGCACCTAACCGGGTTCACCAGGAAGGAGTGTATCGGCAAGGACATCAGCCTGTTTAGAAGCAGCAAGCATGACAGCCAGCTTAACATCAACCTGCGGGCCACCATCAGTTCGGGGCGGGTGTGGAGCGGCCCTGCTGAGTTTAAAAGAAAAGACAACTCTTTTTATATAATAGATATTGCCATATCTTCGGTCAGGGATGAAAATGGTGAGATTACCAACTATGTCGGTGTACAGCAGAATATTCCCAATGAGACCAAGATCAATGAAAAAATGGCCCAGGTTCAGAAACTCGAAGCCCTTGGCACCCTGGCCGGTGGAATAGCCCATGATTTCAACAATATGCTGTTTCCCATTTTAGGAAATATAGAACTTTTGCTGCTTAAAAGTTCTGATTATGACAATGAAACAAAAGAAAGCCTGACACAGGTTTATGAAAGTGCTTTGCAGGCGAAAGAACTTGTCCGGCAGATCTTAAATTTTTCCCGTCACAAAAAAATTGAACGACAGCCGTTAGAAATACAAAACTGTATAAACACCGTGCTCAAGCTGATGCAGTCCGGTATTCCACGCAATATTTCAATAAAAAAAGAGATTGACCCAAGCTCTCCTCCTGTTATTGCGGATCCTACCCAACTACACCAGATCATAATGAATTTGGTTAGCAATGGCGTGCATGCCATGGGTAAGACAGGAGGTGTAATCAAACTTTCATTGATGCCTGTAAATGTCTCTCAATTCGGCTCCAACGCCAGGATAAAGCCCGGAGATTATATCTGTTTAAGTGTTTCAGATACAGGAATGGGTATGTCAAAGGAGGTGATGAACCGTATTTTTGAACCGTTTTATACCACCAAAGGCGATGAGGATGGAACCGGCATGGGGCTGTCTGTTGTTTATGGTATCGTCAAAGATATGGATGGCGCCATAAAGGTACACAGCGAGTTAGGCAAGGGAAGTGAGTTTAAATTATATTTTCCAAAACAGATGAAAAAAATGATTGCCTCACAGCTTCACACGCCTGATTTAAATGAGAGGCGCGACATGAATAAGGATCAAATTCATCTCCTTTTTGTGGATGATGAAGATATGATTCTCAAAGTAGCAAAGTCCATGCTGGACCGTTTAGGGTATCTCTCCACAACCATGACGGATCCTTTGGCCGCCCTGGCGGATTTCAGAAAAGAGCCTTTTAAGTATGAACTTGTGATTACGGATCTGTATATGCCGCATATGAATGGTAATTGTCTGGCAGAAAATATAAAAGAAATCCGTCCGGATATCCCTATTTTGCTTTGTACGGGATTCAGCGACGACATTACTTTGGATCTGATGGCACAAACAGGTATCAGTGATGTGCTGTCCAAACCGCTTTCCATAAAAGAGATTTCTGATAAAATTGAAAAAATTTTGAAGCCGAAGATGTCTATCATTTAAAAATAGCCATATGAATCCCCATGCCCGGTCCTAATATAGAAAAAATAAGAGATCTTGAAAAGAAAATGGATTATCTGGGTATTTACAAAAAAGATATCCTGGAAAAATTTATAAAATCCTCAGGCCGTGGCGGCCAAAAGGTCAATAAATCATCCTCTGCGGTATTTTTGACTCATTTGCCGACCCAAATAAGCGTAAAATTTGGTAAATACAGATCTCAGCATCTGAACCGGTTTATGGCCCTGCGATACCTGGTGGAAAAAATTGAACAGCTAAAATCCGGGATGCCGGATGCCACAGCCCGAAAATTAGCCAGGCTGAAAAAACAGAAGCAGCGGCGAAGAAAAAAGGCAATTAACAAAGTCCCGGACCCCAAGGAAACTTGATCATTAATTGACTCTTGTTTCAGGTTTATGTATGGGAGTTTTATAACGTAAATTTTTCAGAGGATAAAGGTCTTATTTTTATGAAAGACTTGCTTGGATCGAGCAAATTCCAGATGATATATATCGCCTCCTGCGGTGAGGGCGTCAATGCCTTTCATCTCGTGGAATCCACCCTTGTTCAGTTTCCTGATTCCGACATCACTGTTGTAAAAGTTCCCAGAATACGAACGGAAAGCCAGGTTGATGATCTCATCGCTAAGGTCAAGGATATTGAAAGTATTATTGTTCATACCATTGTTGATTCAAACCTTCGCAGGTACCTCACGCGTCAGGGTATGGATAATCATATTGTCACCATTGATCTGATGGGCCCCATTATTTCAAAAATAGAAACATTTCTTGACCGTAAGCCACTGGAGACCCCGGGGCTTTATAGGGAGATTCACCTGGTGAATTTAGAACAGGTGTCTGCCATTGATTTTGCCCTGGCCCATGATGACGGTTTGAATCCGGAGAGTATCACTGAATCCGAAATTGTGTTGATAGGACTGTCCAGAGCCGGGAAAACGCCTTTATCAATGTACATGAGTGTTATGGGATGGAAAGTGGCCAATATCCCTTTTGTACCGGGTGTTCCCATGCCTCAGAGCCTGGATCGCGTGGACCGGCGCCGGGTGTTTGCTCTGAATATTAATCCGGACCAGCTGCAGGCACACCGGAGAATGCGCCAGGAGAGCCTTGGGGCAAAAGATATCTACGCCTATTCCGGGAAGGAGGAAATTGAAAAGGAGATTGAGCACGCCCAGAGATATTATATTACCAAAGGTTTTTCTATGATCAATGTGAGCAATAAACCCATAGAGACCAGTGCCGAGGAGATCATTGAAATGATTACGCGCAGGTTCAAGTCCAAGGCCCACATAAGGGATTTCATGTAAAGGCACCCGCAAATCCGTTTGAATTTATGATTAAGGTTCATCTTTGACGATGATGGCAGAAAAGAGAAAACAACCAAACAGGCGAAAATCCACGGACCTTTTCGGTCTTGTTTTTATCTGGATCAATATTGCTGCCTGTGCAGGATTGATTGCTGCCATTCTGATTTTTCACAGGGCCAAACCCGAATTTGAAACTGTTTTTGACCGTTTCTACAATCTGCAATTAAGGCGTTACTGGGATCAGAATTATGTCCGGTTTCTTGTTGACGTGCTGGGTACAGGGACCCTGATCAATGCTGCAGGTCTTTTGCTTTCCCGGTACCGGGGGCGGCGCAGCACTGATCACCGGAATTTAGTGTTGTTTTTAACCATTCTTTACAGTCTGCTGTTTGTTCTATCCAAAACATTGCTATAAAATCAGGAATGAAATAGTCATGTTCGTCTGTAATCAAGGATTCTTGCTTATATGCCGATAAGCTTGTTATCTGAACCCACAAGAATATTAGGAAAGACGGCTATGATACGTTATTTTATCCTGGTGTTTGTTTTGATTGCAATGTCACTGCCCTGCCGGGCCAGGGATTTTATGGTGGAATTTGTAGAGGAAAACTACATGGAAAATCAGGAGGATGATAGCGGCACCCCCATGATTTACCATTCCTTTCAGGTGCGCTCCCATGCGGGTTTAAAGATGCTGGTGCTCACCGGGGAACATCCTGAATACCGCAAATGGCTGCGCCGGTATGTTGCCCAGGATAAAGGGTTCATTGTCAAGGTTCCTGATAATGAAAACGATTTGTTTATTGCGTCAAAAGTCTATGAAATTGATGTGACAAATGTCCATCCCTATAATCCCACAACCTGGTCAATGAAAGGCAGACATGTTTTTGACGCCGCAGATTTGTCGGATACACAGGCCTGGATTAGCGCTGGTCAGGGACATATTCTTGTACTTGATCAAAATAACAAACGCAGTGAACTTATAGATACTGTGGTCAAGCGTATGGGCTATATCGGTATGATTGCAGGAGACCCTAAAGCCGCATTGGGAATATTCAGGAATCAGCCTGAAAAATTCAAAATGATCATTGTAAATTATGATATACCCGGTATGGGATCCGAGACTTTTGTTGATGAACTGCTCAAGCTTGATCACAAAATACCCATACTTGTGGAAACCGGCTATAATAACGAAGCGCTCAAGCGCAAATATCTGTCAAAATTTTCAGGGGCAGGGACAGTTACGGTTACACCCGTTGCGTTGAATCGTCTTCAACAGACCATAAAAACCTTGATAAAGCCTGACAAGGAAACTGCGGTACAACCTGTGAATGGATAAAATGGATAATATAACAAAAATCTGCAGCATTATATTTATACTTTTTCTAACGGTTCCCGGCAGCGGCCGAAGCGAAGGCCTGGAGTTTTATGAACTGGAGGCCGGATTCAAAAATTTTATTCAATGTGAACTCACCCGGACAGATGCTGAAAACCATTTTAAGGGGAAAAATTTTGACGTTACCATGGTGAATCTTTTTGATGTTACCAGGGAACTGGATATCACCATTCTTACCGGAACGGTTAAATGCGATGTTCAAGGGCAATACCGGACTTTGTATGTTGCCATGGGATTAAGAGAGTTAGCAGGAAAAAAGGTGGTTTCTTATTTCACCGTCAGATACAAGGACTTTCGCATTCTTACCACGGAACTGATTCGCTATCCATACAAGGAACGATGCCCGTGGACCCGATACTGGATCAACCCGGCGTAATTCAATTTCATTTCAATTTTTTTTATAAGAAAGTCTGGGTAAGTTACTCAGATCTTTCAAGCTTTGTTGTGGGCTATGCCTGGCAGTTGATATGTCAGGTCAACCCATGGCTGTAATATAAAATTATAAAGAGGCATTTAATAATGAACCCCATACCATCTTCAGATAGAATGAAAAATGTCCATTCAGACATACGCGGTCCTATTTTTGAAAAAGCCATGAAAATGGTTTCTGCCGGGATTGATGTGTTAAGACTCAATACCGGAAATCCAGCTACGTTTGGGTTTACTATGCCTGATAGTGTGCGCACGGCTTTAATGCGTAATGTGGATAAAGCAGTTGGATATTGTGATTTAAAAGGTATGCCGGATGCCAGAAACGCCATATGCGACTATCACGTTGGTAAAGGGATTTTGGATCTCACCATGGATGATATATTCATTGGAAATGGTGTCAGTGAAGTTGTCAATATGGCCATGACCGCATTTTTAAATCCCGGAGATGAAATTCTTATTCCATCTCCAAGTTATTCACTTTGGACGAATATGGCGTATATTGTGGGCGCGACGCCTGTGCTTTATCGCTGTGATGAGGCGTGTGAATGGTATCCTGATGTGGTCGATCTTCGTAAAAAAATCACACCTAAAACACGTGCCATACTCATTATTAACCCCAACAATCCGACGGGTTCGTTATATTCGAAAGACGTGCTCAAGCAGATCATTCAAATTGCAAGAGAACACAAGTTGCTTATTTGTTCGGACGAAATATATGACCGATTGGTGATGGATGAGTTGGAACATGTCTCCACAGCGGCACTTGCGCCTGATATGCCGGTCTTCACCTTCAATGGCTTATCTAAGTCGCACATCGTATGTGGGTTTCGTTGTGGCTGGCTCGCAATTAGCGGGCCGCGTCAGCAAATTGGCGGTTTAATCGCGTCTATTACAAAGCTGGCTGCCATGCGTTTGTGTGGTAATGCACTAACACAACTTGTTATTCCGGCAGCACTGGAAGATGAGGAAAGCACAAAAGCGTTGATTTCTCCCGGAGGAAGAATTTATGAGCAAAGGGAAGCGACAATCAAAGCTTTAGATCAAATAGAGGGAATCACATACGTTAAAAATTCGGCAGCGTTTTATCTTTTTCCAAAAATTGATATCCAGAAATTTAATATTACAAATGACAAAAAATTTGTACTGGATTTACTGGAAAGCAAGCATATTTTAATTGTTGCGGGAAGTGGATTTGACTGGCCGGAACCGGATCATTTTAGAATGGTCATGTTGCCGGAATCAAAGGTTCTGTCAAGCGCAATACAGAAAATAGGTGATTTCCTCAGTACGTATCGCCAAGAATAATCTTTATCTTTAAGTAGGTTACAATCAATTGCCCTGAAGAACAAGCCTGGTCACGTTAGGTAACCAGGCTTGTAATGTTTATAATCGTTTTTTTATCGGCGGTCAGGATGCATAATGGCAGCCTGGGCTGCA